>DATIFW010000140.1:0-12407 GCA_035455045.1 Thermoanaerobaculia bacterium
CTTTCGGCTTCTCGCCCGAGGAAAATGGGCGGTTTGGCGTCTTCTGGCAGAGCGTCGACGGAAGTACTCTCCCCGAGTGTCTGCACCACACGGCGGTTCAGCAGGAGACTCCCACTTCCTTCTCGCCCGACGGCAGCGCCCTGTTGGTTCAGACTTACAACTACTCCCACACCAATCTCGCCGATACGCGCTGGGAAACCCACATTCTTTCGCTAACCGGCGAAAGAAAACTGCGTCCCTTCCTCCAGACGAAGTTCAACATAGCGGACGCCCATTTTTCGCCCGACGGACGTTGGGTTGCATATTGGTCGAATGAGTCGGGGCCCGGACAGGTCTTCGTCCAGGCGTATCCGCCCCCGGGCCCAAAGTGGCAGATCTCCACCGATGGAGGGGAACAGCCCTGCTGGTCCCGGAGCGGCTGCGAGCTTTTCTATCGGAACGGCAACAGGATGATGGCCGTCGGGGTGGAGCTGAAGCCGACATTTCGCGCCGGTCGGCCGCAGTCGCTCTTCGAGGGAAGCTATTACAGCTTCGGATTATCCGGCAGCTACGACGTCGCACCCGATGGGCGCTTTCTGATGATCAGGCCGGATCCCGAAGAGTCCGGTCCGGCCCACGTCAAGGTCGTCTTGAACTGGTTCGAGGAGGTGAAGCGGCGGTGCGCGGGGGCGAGGTGACTGGACTCCACTCTTCTTCTACTGTCCCGGCGGAGAGCCGCGCTCTCCTAGGCGAAAAAGGGTGGCCTGCCCGGGGAGATTCGAACTCCCGACCCTCGGCTTAGAAGGCCGATGCTCTGGTCCAGCTGAGCTACGGGCAGACGCGGAGCGGCCGCGGGCAGTTTAGCGCCGCCTCGACGCGACATAGACTGGAGCCGTTGCGCGCGCCAGAAGAGGACCTGCAGCCGAACGCCGGATTTCCGAAGGGATTTCTCTGGGGGGCCGCGACTTCCGCCTATCAGATCGAGGGCTCGCCGCTCGCCGACGGCGCCGGGCCGAGCAACTGGCACCGCTTCGCGCACAGGCCGGGCACCGTGACGGGCGGCGAGAACGGCGACCTCGCGTGCGATCACTACAACCGATACGCCGAGGACGTCGCCCTCATGCGGAGCCTCTCGCTCAACGCCTATCGCTTCAGCGTCTCCTGGAGCCGCGTCCTCCCCGAAGGATTCGGGCGCACGAACGAGAAGGGGCTGGATTTCTATCGGCGCCTCGTCGACGCGCTTCTCGGCGCGGGGATCGAGCCGTTCGGAACTCTCTTCCACTGGGACCTGCCCGCGGGCCTCGAGGATCGCGGCGGCTTCCTGAACCGCGACATCGCCGGCTGGTTCGCGGACTACGCGAACCTCGTCTGCCGCGGGCTTCCGGGCGTCAGCACGTGGGCGACGCTGAACGAGCCCTGGGTCGTGATGGACGGCGGCTACGTGCATGGAATTCACGCGCCGGGGCACCGCAACCTCTCCGAGGCGCCGGTCGTCGCGCACAACCTTCTGCGCGCACACGCGGCGGCCGTCTCGGCTTGCCGCGCGGAGGGCGGGCGCCGCGTGGGGCTCGTCGTCAACCTCGAGCCGAAGTTCCCGGCGTCGGGGTCTGCGGCCGACGCCGCGGCCGCGGCGCGCGCCGACGCATACATGAACCGGCAGTTCCTGGATCCCGTGTTCTTCGGCCGCGCGCCCGAAGAGCTCCCCGGGATCTACGGAGAGGCGTGGCCGCTGCTCCCCGCTTCCGATTTCGACGTCATCCGGACGCCGATCGATTTTCTCGGCGTGAACTACTACACGAGAAGCGTCGTGAGGGACGATCCCGAGGCTTTCACTCGCGCCTCTCGCGTGAGGCAGGACGGCTCCCCACACACGGAGATGGACTGGGAGGTCTATGCGCCGGGCCTGCTCGAGATCCTGACCTGGGTGAGGTCGCGCTACGGCGCCCTTCCTCTCTACGTCACCGAGAACGGGGCGGCTTTCCCCGATCCGGCCAGAGCCGGACCGGACGACGTGGCGGACCCGCTGCGCGTGGCCTACCTCCGGGACCACCTCCGCGCGACGCGCGAGGCGATCGCGCGCGGCGTCGACGTCCGCGGCTACTTCGCCTGGTCGCTCCTCGACAACTTCGAGTGGTCCTACGGCTTCTCGAAGCGGTTCGGGATCGTCCACGTCGACCGTGCCACGCAAAAGCGCATCCCTAAAGCGAGCGCCCGTTTCTTCGCAGACGTGATCCGGAGCGCCGGCGCCTCTCTCGACGCGCCGCTCCCCGGCTGAGCGCTACCGGACCGTCGCCGCGACGCGCCGCGTCCCGCCCGGGCGCTCCGGCGGCGCGAGGACGCTCGTCTCGAGAAGGGCGCCGTCGACCGCGACCGACACGTTGGCGCCGGCGGCGGGTTCTCCCCTCGCGATCTCGATCTCGAGCGTTCCTCCGCGCCACGGCCGGGTCATCCGCGCTCGTCTCCAGGACGGAGGAAGACACGGGTCGATCGTCAAGGTGTCCCATCCGGGACGCACGCCGAAGACCCATTCCGCGACGACGCGGTGAAGCCACGCCGCCGAGCCCGTGTACCAGGTCCACCCGGCGCGCCCGTGATAGGGCGACGCGGGTCCGTCCACGTTGCCCGGGAGCACGTAGGGCTCGGCCCCGTAGCGCTCGGGATCCTTGTTCGCGGGATGGATCGCGACGAGGAGCTTCTCCACGAGCGCGGCGTCCTTCGCCTTAGCGGCCGCCGCGATCGCCCACGTGGCGGCGTGCGTGTAGACGCCGCCGTTCTCGCGGAGCCCGGGCCCGTAGCGCGTGATGTAGCCGATCTCGGGAACCGGCCGGTCGAACGCAGGAGCGAGGAGGAGCGATCCGGCTGCGGTGACGAGATGCTCCTTCACGGCCGCGAGGCAGGCCGCCGCGCGCTCGGGCGGTGCGACGTCGTTCAGGATCGCCCACGTCTGGGCGTTGAGGAAGATCCGCCCGACGCGGTTCTCCGCGCTCCCGAGGACCGAGCCGTCGTCGAGCGTCCCGCGTCGGTACCAGCCTCCATCCCATCCCTGCGCGTTGAGCGCGGCGACGAGCGCGACCCTGCGGGCCGCAAACTCCTCCGCGCGCGCGCCGTCCCCCGTGCGGCGGTGGATCTCGCTCCAGTCCGTGAGAAGGCCGGCGAGGAACTCGCCGAGCCAGACCGACTCGCCCTTCTCGAGGAGGCCCATCGCGGAGAGGCCGTCGTTCCAGTCGCCGGCCCCGATGAGGGGGATCCCGCGCGGGCTCGTCCGCGCAAAGACGCGCCGGAACGCACGCTCGACGTGCTCCCCGAGGGAGAACGAGCCTTCGACGTCGAGGAACGGCGCCGCGTCCTCGAGGATCGAGAGGTCGCCCGTCTCCTTCATGTAGTTCGCCGATACGAAGGCCAGCCAGAGCAGGTCGTCCGTCATCTTCGTCGCGAGACCCTGCTCGGTGAGCGGATGCCACCAGTGCAGGACCGAGCCGTCGCCGAACTGGTGGCCCGCGTGGAGCCGGATCTGGTCGCGGCACCGCCCGGGGTCGATCGTCAGCCAGACCTGGGAGTCCTGGAGCTGGTCGCGGAATCCGAACGCGCCGCTCTGCTGGTAGTAGCCGCAGCGTCCCCAGAGCCGCGCCGCGATCGCCTGGTAGCGCGCCCAGTCGTTGACGAGCGCGTCGAACGTCGGGTCGGGCGTCTCCATCCGGTGCGCGGCGAGGCGCGCGTGCCAGCCGGCCGTCACCTCGTCGAGCGCCCGGCGGCTCTCCGCGTCGCTCATGAAGCGGGATCCGAGCGCGAGCGCCGCTTCCTCGGATTCCGACGTCGCGAGCGCGAAGCCGATCGTCCGCGCCTCGCCGGGCGCGAGGACGACCTCGACCTCGAGCGCCGCGATCGGGTCCTCGTGCCGGCCGAACGCCGGCTCACCCCCTTTCCCGCACAGTGCCGCCGGCGCCCGGAGGCTGTCGTACCGGCCGAGGAACGCCGCCTTGTCGCCGTGCGCCGAGACGACCTCCTCGGACGCCGCGAACGCGCTGACGAAGGGGAAGCTCGTGTTCCAGTGCCCGAACCGCTCGGACGGCACGTCCCACATGTGGTTTCGGGCGACGATCGCGCGGTGGCCCGCGTCGAACCTCGTCTCGAGGAAGAGCTTCCCGAACTCGCGCCGCGGGGAGGGCGCGACGCCGCAGCACCATTCGAGAGCGCCGCACAGACGGATCCTCCGCGGCCGCCCCGAGGCGTTCTTCAGCGACACGCGCCAGAGCTCGACCGCCTCCTCCGCGTGACAGAAGAGCGTCCAGGTCGCCTCGATCCCGGAGCACGACGCCTCGAACGTCGTGTAGCCGAGGCCGTGGCGGCACGCGAAGGAGTCGAAGGGCGCCCAGACGGGCGCGGGCGAGAGGGACCAGAGCTCCCCGCTGTCCGCGTCCCTGGCGTAGAGGAACTTCCCGGAGAGGTCCTCGACGAGGTCCTGCCGCCAGCGCGTCACGACGGCGAGCTGCGAGTTCTCGAGGAACGAAAAGCCGCTTCCCGTCTGGCTCACGACGAACCCGGCACGCGGGTTCGCGACGACGTTGACCCACGGGCGCGGGGTCCTCGGCTCGGTGATGACGTATTCCCGGCCGTCCTCCGAGAAGTGGCCGTACGCGCTCGCGCCGGGGAAAGCCGTCTCCGTCATGGCAGGACGACGACCTCGGCCGGAACCTCGCGAACGAGGATCTCCCGGCCCCGGATCCCGGCCGGCTTTCCGTTCACGGTGGCGGCGCGTGGAACGCCGCCGAGCGGCCATGCGAGGGCGAGGCCGGCCGGAGGAACGCGCACGCCCGCGATCCACGCGCGAACCTCGCCTCCCGACGCCGAGACCGCGAGGTCGAGCGACCCGTAGATCGTCCGAAGCCCCTCCACGCCGGCGCCTCCCGGCGCACGCACCCATTCCTCCGGCAGACCGGCCCCGACGAGGAGCGAGCCCCCGCTCATGCCCTCCCGCTCGATCGCGAAGAAGTCGAGGAAGGAGCGGATGAAGTCCGTCCCGACCCAGGTGTGCGGCATGTCGCCGACGAAGCGCGGGGCGCGCGGATCGCGGCCGACGACCTCGGCCCACTGGTTCCACGCGGCCGGCCGGCGGTCCTTCAGGAAGAACGCGAGCATCTCGTGCGCGTCTTCCTTCCGGCCGAGCCTCACGAGCGCGCCCACGTTCCGCAACTCGTACGGCGTGTAGGCGTCGCCCCCTTGTCTCCCGTCGCGCGTTCCGTCGCGCCGTTCGCGCGCTTCTCTCACGTAACGGTCGAACGTACGAAAGAGCTCCTTTTGCGGCAGCTTTTCCTGGAGACCGCACGGCCAGAGGGCTGTCGTGGTCGAAGTCGGATCGAAGTCGTGCTTCTCGACCGAGGCCGGAATGGTCTCGAGATGATTCACCTCGATCGTGCGCGCGATCGAGGCGAGAAGGTCGGCTTCGAGCGCGTCGCGAATGGCCGCAAAGCGGGGGGCTTCGTCCGGATGCGCGAGGGCGGCCGCCAGCTCCACCGCGTCCGCGAGTCCCTTTCGCGCGAAGGCGTCGTCCCAATAGGAGTGGACGGGCTTGTCGGAGTACCCCTCGTGACTGATCGACTCGGGGAGCAGTCCGCGAAAGGCGCGCTTTTCGGGCGCGTCGTATTCGGGCGTGAGGCGCTGACGCCTCAGCGCGTCGATTGCGGCCACGGTCTTCTCAATGCGGGGCCAGAGCGAGACGAGCGTCGCGGCATCGTTCGTGAAGCGGAAGTACTCGGCGGCGAGAAACAGGAACTCGCCGTGGCTGTCGTGCTCCGGCACGGGATCGGCGCCGCGGGAATCCACGCAGCACGGGATCCTCCCGTCCGCGAACTGCTTCTCGGCGAAGGCGAGGAGGAAGTCGCGGACCTCCGCGGAATGACCCAGCCTCAGGAGCGCCGACGACGTCAGCGCGCCGTCGCGGATCCAGGAGCGCTCGTAGGCGCGCGAGCCGGGCTGGATCCACGGGCCGTCTCGGTTGACGAGAACGTAGGCGAGGGTGGACCTCAGGGTCGCGACGAGAGACTCTGCGAAAGGAGGAATACGAAAGCGGACGCGGTCGACGGCATTTCCCCATGCGGCGGATGTGCGAGTGAGACGGTCGTCGAAGATTTTCTTAGAAAGGGTAAGAGGGACCGAGGCGTCCGGAACGCCTGCGTGCAAGGGCACGTCCAGAACGACGGCTTCCGCGCCGCGGGCGGGGATGTCGAGGTCCCAGGCGAACGCCCCGGACGCGAGGCCCGTCTCGTCGCGGATCTCCCGCGCCCGGGGCAATTCACCCTTCAGAAGAAAATCCGAAATCGGTCCGGCGTCGAAGGCAGCGACGCCGGCCGCGGCGGGAAGGGGCAGCGCAACGACCGTCCGCGTCCCATTCACCGTCAAGGTTCCGCTCCGAACCGAAAGGGCGTCGATCCGCCCGACGCCGTGCGGCGCGTTCAGGAACTGCGTCGGCGGGTTCACGAGGAACGGCCGGATCGCCACGAAGAGCCGGACGCGCACCGCCGCGGCGCCAGCGTTCCGGACGCGATAGCGTGCTCGAAGGACGGATGCGCCGGGCGGGCCGTCCACGAGCGCCGTCACGTCGAGGTCAAGGTCGCCGGCCTTCCACGTCACCCTCGGGATCGGGAGATCGCCCCTCTCGAGGGACTGCGTGATCGCGGCGTCGCTCCACGTCACGAGGCGCCCGCCCGCGAAGAGAAACGGCTCGAGCGAGAACGAGCCCTTCCCCGGCTCGAGCGCGCCGTCCTCGCCGACGAGTACCTCCTCCGTGTCGGCGTCGACGCCCGCGACCGTCCAGTACGTCTGCTCGCCGAGAAAGGCGCGCGGGTAGAGGCCCCGCGGCACATCCTTCGCGATCCTTCCGACGAAATCGTTCGCCGTGGGCGCCCACTCGACGGGTTTCACGTCGATCCGCGGCAGGCCGAAGTCGCCCGGCGGCAGGACGAGACGGACCAGCTGCGCCTCCGTCTCGGGCAGATGGAGCCACGCCCGCCGCGCGCCGCCGTGCGCGACGCGGCGGACGGTCGTCCACGCGTGTCCGTCGGACGAGACCTCGACGCTGAAGCGCGGCGGGATCGCGACCGGCCAGTCCACGACGAGGCCCGAGAGCTCGCGCGGCCCACCGAGATCGACGAGGATCCCAGCCCCTATCTTGCTCGCCTGGGGCATGGCGGGGCTCGCCTCGCGCGGTCGCTCCGCGAGGACCGGTTCTTCAACCTCCAAGAATCCTCTTCCTCCCTGGCCCGCCGAGAGCACGATCTCGATCGCTGCGGCGTGCCGGAGCTTTCCCCCGCCCGCCGGCCCCCACGCAAAGCTCACCTGCCGCTTTCTCACCGCGACCGTCCGCCACTCGGCGCCCGCCGCGAAACTCTCGCGGCGCGCCCACCAGACGTTCTCGCCCGTCGCGTCGAGGAACTTCACCTCGAGCGTGTTCGGCGTGCCGGCGCCCCGCACGCGGAAGGAGAGCGTCCAGTCCTCGGGAAACTCGAGCGCGACGGCGCGGCGCACGCCGGCCCAGCCCGAGCCGCCGCGAAAGTCATACACCATGCGAATGCCCGGCTTTCCGAGAGGGGAGAGCGAGACATCCACGCCCGCGGCGGCCACCCCCTTCCACGGCTCGGCGACGACCACGCTCGTGCCGACCGCCTCGCGAGCGGTCGAGCCGGCGAGTAACGCCACGACCACGAGGCCATGTCTCATTCCTTGACCCCGCCCGCCGTGATGCCCTCGATGTACGCACGCTGCAACAAGAGGAAGACGAGGAGGACGGGCAGGATCGTGAGCACCGAGCCGGCCATCATGAGCTCCGTGTCCAGCGCGTGCTCGCCGACGAGGTTCGCGAGGGCGACCGGGAGCGTGTACTTCGTGTCGTCCGTCAGGACGACGAGCGGCCAGAGGAAGTCGTTCCAGGTCCCGAGGAACATGAAGACCCCGAGCGTCACGAGAACGGGCTTGAGAAGCGGCAGGACGAGGCGCCGGTAGATCTTCCACTCGCTCGCGCCGTCGACGCGCGCCGCGTCGAGGAGCTCGTCGGGGATGGAGCGCGCGAACTGCCTCACGAGGAAGATCCCGAAGATCCCGGCGGCGGTCGGAATCACGACGCCCGCGTACGTGTTCACGAGGCCGAGAGAACGCATCATGAGGAAGAGCGGGAGCATCGCGATCTGGACGGGAATGACCATGCCGAGGAGGAGGAGCCGGAACAGCCGGTCACGCCCGGGAAAACGGAGCTTCGCGAACGCGTAGCCCGCCATCGAGTTCAGGATCACCGAGCAGAACGTGACCGAGGACGCGAGGAGGAGGCTGCTGCCGAACGCGCGGCCGAGCGAGAGCCGCTGAAAGAGGTCGCGGTAGTGCTCGAACGTGATCCGGCTCGGGATGAAGCCCGGCGGGAAGGAGCTCGCCTCGCCCGTCGGCATGACGGAAGCCGAGATCATCCAGACGAGCGGGGCCAGCGTCAGCGCCGCCCCGAGGACGAGGAGCGCGTTCACGGCGAACGGCGCGGCGAGCCGCCTCACGTCTCCCCGCCCTTCTGCAGGCGGAACTGGACGAGCGTCGCGACGAGGATCACGCCGAAGAGGACGAACGCGATCGCGGCGCCGCGCCCCATGTTCCAGAACCGGAAGCCCTCCTTGTACATGAGGAGCGCCATCGTGAGCGTCGAGTTGAGCGGCCCGCCCGCCGTCATGACGTAGGGCTCGGCGAAGAGCTGGAAGTAGTCGATCGTTCTCGTGAGCCCGACGAGGAGCATCGTCGGCGCGAGCAGCGGCAGCGTGATCCGCCGGAACTGCTGCCAGCGCCCGGCCCCGTCGAGGCGCGCCGCCTCGTAGAGAGACTCCGGGATGCCCTGCAGGCCCGCGACGAAGAGGATCGTCGAGAACCCGAAGTTCTTCCAGATCCCGAGGATCACGATCGCAAAGAGCGCGAACCTCGGATCGCCGAGCCAGTCCACCGCCGGGAGGCCGATCAGGTCGAGCCCCCGGTTCAGGAGGCCGAAGCGCGGGTGGTAGACGTACTTGAAGACGACCGCGACGGCGACGAGCGTCGTGACGACCGGCGCGAAGAACGTCGTCCGGAAGAAGCCCTTGAAGCGCGCGACTCGAGCATTCACGAGGAGGGCGGCCGAAAGCGCGACGACGACCGTGAGCGGGCTCGCGAGCAGGACGAAGACGAGCGTGTTCCTGAGCGCGGTCAGGAAGACCGGATCGGAGAGGAGGGCCCGGTAGTTCGCGAGGCCCGTGACGCGTGCGTTCGACGGATCCGCGAGCGCGTAGAGATCGAAGTCCGTCGCCGAGAGGAGGAGGGACGCCGCGATCGGGACGAAGAAGAAGAAGACGATCACGGCGAGGCCCGGGGCGAGGAAGAAGAGCGCCGCGCGGACTTCCGCCGGCGTTCCGCGGCGGATCTCAGCGCGCATGGGCCGCCTTCCGGGCGAGGACCCAGCGGCGCTTGGCCAGCAGCGCCGAGACGTCCTTGTCGAGCGACGCGAGCGCGGCGTCCACGGTCGCGACTCCCCGGATCGCAGGCTCGAGGTGCTCGGCGACCTTCTGGGCGATCTGCTCCCATTCCGGGATGCGCGGCGTCGCCGTCACGTGGTTGAGCTGCTCCTCGAACGCGCGCGCGGCGGCGTCCGACGAGAGAAGCGGGTCTCTCCAGGCGTCCCGGCGGGCCGGAAGATCCCCCGCGAGCGCGTAGAAACGCACCTGCTGGGCGGGCTCGGAGAGAAACTCGATCAGCTTCCATGCGTCGTCGGATTTCTCAGAAGATCGGAAGAGAACGAGGCTTGATCCTCCGGCGAGGGAAACTCCGGGCTCGCCCGTGCCGGTCGCGGACGGGAGCGGCGCAGTTGACCAGCGGCCCTCCATCGTCTTCGGCAGTCGGCGCCGGAACTCGCCGAGGTTCCACGGGCCGGTGACGTACATCGCGAAGTCCCCCGCGGCGAACTCCTGATAGACGTTCGCGATCTGCGTGTTCGCGAGCGCCGGCGCGAGGCCTTCGCGGAAGAGGCTCACGTAGAAGCTCGCCGCCTCGCGGAACTCCCGCGTCTGGAAGGCGGCGTCGCCGCCGTCCGCGGTGAGGAGCGACGCTCCCGCCTGGAGCCCGAAGATCACGGGCTGCGCCCACTCGTCGGTCGGGAGGAGGATCGCCCAGCGGTCCGGGCCGGCCCGCGCCTTCAGGCGGCGCAGAGCGTCGTGCCACTCGGCCCACGTCTTCGGCGGCGCGGCGATGCCCGCGGCCTGGAGGAGGTCCTTGCGGTAGAAGAGGACGCGCGTGTCGACGTACCAGGGCACGCCGGCGAGGACGCCCTCGACGAGATTCGTGTCCCAGATGCCGGGAAAGTAACTCGAAGCCGTGACGACGGAGGAGCGCGCGGCACGCGGCCCGAGGTCCTCGAGGGCGCCGAGCGTCCGGAACTCGGGCAGCCACGTGTTGCCGATCTGCGCGAGGTCCGGCAGCGACTCGCCGACGAAGGCCGTGAGGAGCTTCTCGTGCGCCGCCGTCCAGGGGATCTGCTGCACCTCCACCCGGATGTCGGGATGGCGCGCGTGGAACGCCGGCAGGAGCTCCTTCACGACCTCGCCCTCGCGGCCGAGGCCCCAGAAGCGGACGGCCTCCCGCCCGGACCCTCCCCGCGCGCACGCCCCCGCCGTGAGGAGGACGGCGAGAACGGCGGGAGCGGCGGCGCGCCTCACGCGAGCCTCAGGGTGCGGCCCGGGGCGACGCTTCCGCGAGCCATCCGCCCGTGAAGCCGGCGCGGACGAGCCCGCGCACGACGCCCGGGTTCTTCCGCATCGTTTTCCACACGAGGCCGCTCCTGTGATTCTCGATCATCGCGAGGATCGGACCCTGGTCGATCCCGAGGGCGTCGACGTCGAACCAGCCCTTTCCTGCCACGACGCGGCCGTGCTTGAGCGCCGCGGAGAACGTGAACGTGGGATTGAACGCGTCGCGGAAGCCGTACGCTCCGTAGAGCTCGTCGCCCCAGCGCGACACCATCGTCCGGAGCGCCTTCACGGACAGCTCCGGCGTGAAGGGCAGCGAGGCCGCCGCCGCCGCCGGCGCGAGCGTGCCGTCGTCGCGCACGTCGCCCGCCCCGGCGCCGCGTGCCGCGTAGCTGAAGAAACGCACGCGGCGGCCGTCCACGTCGAGCGTCACGTCCGCGGGGCCATCGCACGCCGTGAGGCCCCACACGTCAGGACCGTAGCCCGCGAAGCCCCCCGGGTTCGCGATCGCGTACGCGCGCTGGGCGAGCGTCGCCCGCCGGGAGTTCTCGAAGTAGTCGATCCCCTTCCCGCGCATGTACGCGTCGCGGATGCCCTCGAGGTCGAGGAAGACGTGCGAAAACTGGTGACCGAAGAGCGGGGCGAAGTTGAGGAACGTCTGGCCCTGGAACGTCTCCCAGCGGTACGTCGAGGTGTAAGCCGGCCACGCTTCGGCGCCGACCGGATGCGTCGGCGAGCCTAACGCGAGGACGTACACGATCATCGCCTCGTTGTAGCCCTTCCAGTCGTAGGTGTGGAACCCTTCTTCCGGCGTCCAGCCCATCGAGATCCGCGGCGGGCGCGGCGTCGAGGCCCAGGCCCAGTCCGCCCGGCGGAAGAGCTCCTCCGCGAGAGCCCGCACTTCAGCTTCCGCGGGGTTCGCGCCGTCGAAATAGGACTCGCAGAAGAGCGCGCCCGCGAGGCACAGCGCCGTGTCGATCGTCGAGAGCTCGACCTTCTCGAAACGCCGGCCCGTCTCCATGTCGAGGAAGTGGTAGAGGAAGCCTCGAGTGCCCGCGGCGCCGGCTGCGGCCTCTCCGGCCGGCGCATCTCGAAGGAAACGCAGCGTCGTCAGCACCCGCTCGCGCGCCGCCTCGCGCGTCACCCATCCCCGCTCGACGCCGATCGGATAAGCCGCCAGGCCGAATCCGACGGCCGCCACGCTCGAGAAAGAGGGCGTCGGCTCGCGGTCGGGAACGAGGCCGTTCTTCGGATTCGTCTTTTCCCAGAACCAGCGGAAAGTGCGCTGCTCGAGGTCGTCCAGGAAGGCGACGTCGGAGGCCGAGAGGCCGGTCTTGCCCTGCGCGACGGCGGCGGGACGCGCCTCGGCGGGCGGCGCGGGGGGGCCCGCGCACGCGATCGCCATCGCCAGGGAAAAGGCCAGCCCAAAGCGAAGGAGGACACGGGCCCGCGCGCGTGCGCGGGCCCGACCTGTGTGCCGGTGAGAAGGCCGGATGCCGGCGGCCGATCTCACACGATCAGAAACCGAAGTTGACGCCGAATTGGACCCGGCGCGGGTTGATCGCCGCGCTGGCCTTGCCGAAATTGGGGTTGGTCCCCGTCTGAGGAATGCTGCCGTTGATCGAATTCGGATCATAGTTGACGTAGTTGAAGAGATTGATGACCTCGGCTAGGACGCCGAAGTTGTAGGAG
>DATIFW010000141.1:0-4534 GCA_035455045.1 Thermoanaerobaculia bacterium
CCTCGCCCGGCGGCGCTTTCCTGGAAAGGCGCTCCTCGAGACGCTCGTCTCGCTTCCGCTCGTCCTCCCGCCGGTCGCGACCGGAATGCTGCTCCTGAAGTTCCTGGGCCGCCGCGGCCCTGGTGGGCGCGCCGCGCAGGCCCTTTTCGGCATGGACGTCGTCTTCACGTGGAAAGCCGTCGTCCTCGCGATGATGGTGATGTCCCTTCCCCTCCTCGTGCGCACGGCGCGCGTCGCCTTCGAGGAGGTGAACCCGCGTCTCGAGGCGGTCGCCCGGACGCTCGGCGCGAGCGAGGCGCGCGTCCTTTCGACGGTCACGCTTCCCCTGGCGTCGCGCGGAATCGCGGCGGGCCTCCTCCTCGCGTTCGCACGCGCTCTCGGCGAATTCGGCGCCACGATTCTCGTCGCCGGAAACATCCCGGGCCGGACGACGACGATCGCGACGGCGATCTACAACGACGTCCAGACGGGACTGGACGGTCGGGCCTACGGTCTCCTCGCGGTCTCGGCGGCGCTCGCGTTCGGCGCGATCTTTCTTTCGGAGGTCTGGTTGAAGCGCCGGACGAACGCGTGACCCTCTCGCTCGAAGAACTCAGGCTGCCGCTCACGCCCTTCGCCGTCGAGCTCGACGTCGTGCTGAGCGCCCACGTCACGGCCGTCTTCGGGCCATCGGGCGCGGGCAAGACCTCGCTGCTCGAAGCCGTCGCTGGCCTGAGACACCCGCAAAGGGGGCGCATCGTCCTGTCCGGGCGCGTGCTCGACGATGCGGCCGCAGGGGTGCGGGTCCCTTCGCGCCAACGGGCGGTCGGATACGTCACCCAGGACGATTCGCTATTCCCGCATCTCTCCGTCGCGGGAAACCTGCGCTACGGGGCGGGCCGCGGCGCTGCGCGCAAAGCCCCTCTCGGCGAGGATCGAATCGTCGAAACCCTCGGGCTTGCGTCACTCCTCGACAGACGGCCTGCGACGCTTTCGGGCGGTGAACGGCGCAGGGTCGCCCTGGGCCGGGCGCTCCTGTCGGCACCGGACATCCTGCTTCTCGACGAGCCGCTCTCCGGCCTCGACCGCCCGCTCAAGGAGCGGGTCCTCGAGCACCTCCTGAAGATCAAGGTGGCCTTCCCTCTGCCGATCCTCTACGTCACGCACGAGGCGGCGGAAGTCGTCGCGCTCGCGGACGAGGTCGTCGTCCTCGAACACGGCCGCATCGCAGGCCGCGGCCGACCGGCCGAACTCCTCAGCGTCCGAGTCTAAACGCGGCTTCACGACGAGACCGAGACGATCACGCGACGCGTGCTCCTCGGACCGTCGAACTCGCAGAAGAAGACGTTCTGCCAGGTGCCGAGGGCGAGCTTTCCGTCCTGAATCGGGATCGTCTCGGAAGGGCCCACCAGCGCCGACTTGATGTGGGCAGCCGCGTTGTCGTCGACGCGGTCGTGAAGCCAGTTCTCGTGCTCGGGCACGGCCCGGGTCAGCGCTCGCAGGAAATCCGTCCCGACGTTCGGATCCGCGTTCTCGTTGATCGCGATAGCCGCCGTGGCATGAGGCGTGTACACCGTGCAGAGTCCGCTCTCGGCCCCCGCGTCGCGCACGCAGATGCGCACCTCCTCCGTGATGTCGAGGATCTGGTGCTTCGCGGTGGTGCGCAGCGTGAGGGTCTTGTGGCGGCAGGGCATGGCGAAAGGATATCGCCCGGGTTTCTTCGCCCGCGCCGGATCCTCGAACGCACGGGGACCCGCTGAAGCACCTGCATCTTGACGGCGGCCCCCTCCTTCGCTAGATTGCGACTGAGACTGAGTCGCATGAGCAGTGAGACGATCCTCCGCCACCTTGCGGCCATGGGGACCGCGCTCTCCCTAACCGTCTCGGCGCCGACCCGGGACGCGGCTCTCGGCGCCAGCGAGGCGGGCGTGCGGGAGATCGAACGAATCGAGTCGCTTCTCTCCACGTGGCGCCAGGACACCCCCCTCGCGCGGCTGAACGCCGCCCCGCCCGGCGTCCCTCACGAGATCCCCGCACAGCTCTTCGATCTCCTGAGAAGAGTCTTCGAATGGGAGAAATCGACCGGCGGCGCCTTCAATCCGGCGGTGGGGCCGCTGGTGTGGGTGTGGGGACTGCACACGGGCGGCCGGATCCCCGATGCGGCGGCGCTCGACCGGGCACGCGAGGCGAGTCGGCCTGACCTCTTTACCTTCGAAGAATCCTCTCTTCGCGTCACCCGGTGGGCCCGCGCCGCCGGCATCGACGAGGGCGCGTGGGGAAAGGGATGGGCGCTCGACCGGGCGGCGGCTACGATGCGCGAGGCGGGGGCGGTCTCGGGGCTGCTGAACCTCGGAGGCCAGATCCTCGCGTTCGGGGAGGAGGCGGCCGTCGACGTCGCCTCTCCCCTCGATCGCGCCAGGACGGTCGCCACGCTCCGCCTGAAGGATGCGTCCGCGTCGACGTCGGGAAATTCCGAGCGCGGGCTCGTCGTGAACGGCCGTCGCATCGGCCACCTCCTCGACCCGCGCACCGGCGAGCCCGCTCGCGACTTCGGCTCCGTGACCGTCGTCGCACCATCGGGTTTCGTCGCGGACATCCTCTCCACGGCGTTCTTTGTCCTCGGACCTTCGGAGGCTCTTGCGCTGTCGAACCGCCTTCGAGCGTGGGGCGTGGCTCACGAATCGTTGTTCTTCTTAGAAGGTGAAGAGGGGCAACGGCCGCGGGTCTTCATGTCGCCTGGAATGGAGCGCCTCGTCGCGCCGACCGTGGAAACCCGGCCTAATCCTCTTTCTCTTACTCATTCGAAGAAATCTCTCGAGGGAGTTCACCCGTGAGACGACTTTGCTCGAGGCGCGCAGCCCGCGCCCATACGTCTCCCCCTCTTCCTCATTCTAAGAAGTCCGAAGGAGTCCACCCATGAGCAAACGTTTCTCGACGCGCTTCCACGGTGCCGCCGCCATCAGTGTCTTTCTCTTTCTAGGCAGTCTTCTCCCCTTCCCCGCCATCTGCGACGAGCCTCCCGCCAAATCCGAGGAAGAACGCGAGCAGCGGCTGAAGGAGCTCGAGCGGAAGGTCGACGTCCTCACGAAGGAGATCGAAGCCCTGCGCCTCGGCGAAGCGCCCCCCGCCCCACCCGCTCCCGCGACGGCGACCGGAGCCGCTCCCGCTGGAACGCTCGCCGCGCCGATGCCCGAATCGACGGTGTCGCGTTTCGGCCTCGGGCCGGCCGCGGCCCGCGTTTACGCCCGTAAAGGCGTCTCGATCGGAGGGTACGGCGAGGTCCTTTACCAGAGCTTCGCCTCGTCGAGGCAGGACGGAACGCCGTCCAGCCTCACCGACACGATCGACCTCTCCCGCGCGGTCCTCTATTTCGGCTACAAGTTCGACGATCACTTCGTCTTCAACTCGGAGGTCGAGTACGAGCATGCCGTCGCCGCGTCCGACAAGGAGGGCGAGGTCGAAGTCGAGTTCGCCTACGTGGACTGGCTCAGCCCCTCGCGTGCGTTCCGCGCGCGGGCGGGCCTCATCCTGGTTCCGATGGGCTTTCTCAACGAGCTGCACGAGCCCCCGACGTTCTTCGGGGCGCGCCGGAACGACGTCGAGACGCTGATCCTTCCGACGACCTGGCGCGAGCTCGGCCTCGGCGCGTACGGCGAAGCGGGGCCGCTCGCCTACCGCCTTTTCTTCCTGAACGGGCTCAACTCCGAGGGCTACACGGCCGAGGGCATTCGCGAGGGCCGGCAGGAGGGCTCGCTCGCGAAGGCGCGCGATTTCGCCCTCACGGGACGCCTCGACTTCGTCGGCGTGAACGGCCTCGTCGCCGGCACGTCGTTTTTCACGGGATGCTCGGGCCAGGGCCGGACGACCGCGTCCGGCGAGACCGTCTGCGGCCGGACGACCGTATGGGACGTCCATGCCGATTTCCGGTGGCGCGGGCTCTCCCTGCGGGCGCTCGTCGCCGGGTCGACCATCTCGGACACGGCCGGGATCAACGAGCTGAACGCCTTCTCCGGCGACGAGAGCATTGGGAGCCGCCAGCGCGGCTGGTACGGTGAGGCCGGATTCGACGTTCTGACGCTCGTTTCCCGCACGAAGCTCTCACTCACGCCCTTCGTGAGATACGAGGAGTGGGACACGCAGGCGTCCGTGCCGGACGGGTTCGAACGGAACCCGGAGAACGACGTCACGCAGTGGACGGCGGGCGTCGTCTTCAAGCCCATCCCGCAGGTCGTGCTTAAACTCGACGGACAGTGGCGCCGCAACGCGGCGCGAACGGGCGTGAGCCAACTGAACGTCGCGTTGGGATATGAGTTTTAGAAAGAGAAGAAGAAGAGCCGAGGATTCGAATTTTGCTCATTTGCGGCGGCGGCTGATGCTTTGGTTGACGAAGGAATGGGGTTCTTCTTATATGCGGCGGCTGCTGATGCAGCCGCCGATAGATGGAAAACGTGCACTCGGCTGACCGGAGTCAAGGGTCCAAGACCGCTGCGCGGCGCGCGGAGCGCGCCCTTGACACCGGTCAGCCGAGGGCTATACACCGCGACACGCGGCACCG
>DATIFW010000142.1:0-19013 GCA_035455045.1 Thermoanaerobaculia bacterium
ATGGAGCTGGAAGCGGGGCTGGACAGGTGGAATACCTTCATTTCGACCTCACGCCGCAGGCGTTTTATGTGTCCTCCCGGGGTTACCCGCCACCTTTGCGCCGGCTTTGAGGGCGGAATCTATCACCATGCGGGTGGTCGCCGATTCGCGTCTCAAAAAACCCCTCAGCGCGCCTCGCTCCCTCCGGCCTCGTAGCGCCAGGCGACCTGCTCTTTCGCGCCCTCGGCGAAGCGCGTGTCGACGTACTCCTCGAACTCGATCTTCCGGTCGAGGACGCCCGTCTCGATCATGAGGTCGCGTACGAGGTCGAAGTCCTTCTTCCGCGGCGAGAGCGGCGTGTACATGACGCGGTCGAGCGGGTTCGTCAGGGCCCACCTCAGGATCTTCGGGTTCTGGTTGTAGTAGAAGCGCCCGACGAAGTCCGCGGCGTGGTCGCGGTGCGGCTTCCCCTCCTCCAGCCAGAGGCCCGAGCGCGCGATGCCGTCCACGAGCGTCTGGACGGCCTGGGGGCGGGAGGCGATGACGTCCTCGCGGACCACGAGGACGCACGACATGTAGTCCGGCCAGTGCTCGCGCGCGTGGAAGAGGACGCGGCCGTATCCGCCGAGCTCGGCCTGGGAAGGAAAGGGCTCGCCCATGGAGAACGCGTCGAGGGCGCCCGCCGCGAGCGCGCCCGTCACGTCCGGCGGGGCCATCTCGACGATCTTCAGGTCGTCCGGCTTCATGCCGTACTTCTTGAGGACGCGAAAGACGATCAGCCGCTCGTCCGAGTACCGGCTCGGCACCGCGATCGTCCGCCCCTTGAGATCGGGGAACGTCTTCACCGGGCCGTCCTTGCGCACGACGACGGCGCTTCCGTAGCGGTGTCCGAGGTAGACGATGCGGATCCCGACGCCCTGCGCCTTGAGGGCGATCGCCATCGGCGCGACGATGAACGCCGCCTGCATCTTGTTCGCGATGAGGGATTCCTTGATCTCCGGGAAGCCCTGGAACATCCGAGGGACGAAGAGCTCGCCCGCCTCGGAGAACTTCGAGATGTAGTCGGTGACAGGGCAGGCGAGATGGCAGGTGACCGGGATGTAGGCGACGTTGAGCTTCCGCTTGTCCGGCGACAGGAAGTCGTTCGCGAGGACGGCCCAGTTCACGTTGAGGAGGGAGTGCAGGGCCGTCACGACGAGGAGCCACACTCCGACGCCGAAGGCGATGCGCTTCGGGCCCGTCATGCCGTCTCTGCCTGGAAGCCCCAGCGCACGCTCCGGAGCTTTTCGAGCCGGCGGGCGAGGAGATCGAGGACGAGGCCGATGGCGCCGATGAGGAGCATTCCCGCCACGACGAGATCGTAGCGCTTGCCGGCGTTTCGCGAGTCGATGATGAGGTAGCCGAGGCCCGAGTCGACCGCGATCATCTCGGCGGCCACGACGACGAGCCACGCGATTCCGAGCGCGATGCGCAGGCCCACGAGGATCTGCGGCAGCGCCGCCGGAAAGACGACGCGCGCGAGGAGCCGCGGCGTCGAGAGCCCGAAGTTCCGGCCGGCCTGCAGGTACATCGCGGGCACGCTCCTCACGCCGTTCGACGCGGCCACGACGATCGGGAAGAAGGCGCCGAGGAAGATCAGGAAGCCCGGCGCCGCCTCGGAGACTCCGAACCACAGGATCGCGAGCGGCATCCACGCGAGCGGGCTGATCGGCCGCGCCATCTGGATGACCGGGTTGAAGGCCGAAGCGAGATTCGGGTGCCAGCCGAGCGCGAGGCCCGTGGGGATGCCGAGGACGAGCGCGAGAAAGTAGCCGGACGCGACGCGCCGGAGCGAGTCGCCGACGTAGCGCCAGAGGACGCCCCGGCCCGCGAGCTCCTGAAGACCGGAGACGACCTTCAGGGGCGAGGGAAAGACGGTGGTGTGCGTCAGCCGCACGGCGAGCGCCCAGAGGAGGACGGCCAGCGCGGCCGCGCCGACGGGCAACAGGAACCTCTCGGCGTCAGATCTTGTGGGCAAGGCCGATTTCTTCGAGCAGGAGGTCGCGGAGCTCGATGTAGCGCGGCGCGCTGAGGTCCCGCGGATGCGGCATGTCGATGTCCACGATCCGCCGGATCGTGGCGGGACGCGTGGACATGACGACGACGCGGTCGGCGAGCTGGACCGATTCGTCGATGTCGTGTGTCACGAAGAGGACCGTCTTCTTCTCGGCGCGCCGGATGCGGAGGAGCTCGCTCCGCATGATGAGGCGTGTGATCGAGTCGAGCGCGCCGAAGGGCTCGTCCAGGAAGAGCACGTCGGGATTCACGGCGAGCGCGCGCGCGACTTCGAGCCGTTGCTTCATCCCGCCCGACAGTTCCTGCGGGTACGCGTTCTCGAATCCGGAGAGCCCGACGAGCTTCACGTAGTGCGCGATCCGTTCCGCGCGCTCTCTGGCGTCGAGGCGGAACAGCCCGAAGCCCACGTTGCCTTCGACCGTGAGCCACGGGAAGACGCCCCTCTCCTGGAACACGAAGATGCGGCGCGGGTCGGGGCCGGCGACCTCCTGTCCGTCGATGAGGACCGTGCCCGCCGACGCCTTCAGGAACCCGCCGACGACGTTCAAAAGCGTGGATTTTCCGCAGCCGGAGGGCCCGAGGATGCAGACGAGTTCCCCGTCCTCCACCTCGAGATCGATCGACGAAAGCACCTCGATGACGGAGCCGTCTGTCGGAAAGAGCATCGAGAGGCTGCGGATGTTCACTTTCGGTGAAGGGGTCACGACCCGTATCCCCACCGGAGGGCTTTCATCCTCTCGAGCTGCCGCATGCCCAGGTCGAGGACGAGGCCGATCAGCCCGATCATCACCATCCCCGCCACGACGAGGTCGTACCGGTTGCCCGCGTTGCGCGCGTCGACGATGAGAAAGCCCAGGCCCGAGTTCACGGCGATCATCTCGGCCGCCACGACGACGAGCCAGGCGACCCCGAGGGAAATCCGGAGTGCGACGATGAGCTGCGGGAGGGTCGCCGGCAGGATCACGTCGACGAGGAGCCGGAGATTCGAGAGGCCGAAATTGCGGCCGGCGCGGAGGAGCGTCGGCGGCACATTGCGCACCGCGTTCATCGCGGCCACGGTGAGCGGCAGGAACGCGGCGAGGAAAATCAGGAAGATCGCGGCGACGTCCCCGACGCCGAACCAGAGGATGGAAATGGGAATCCACGCGAGCGGCGAAATGGGGCGCAGGAGCTGGAGGAACGGGTTTAATGCGCTCTCGCCCCGCCTGTACCAGCCGAGCAGGAGCCCGAGCGGGATGGCGGTGACGACGGCGAGAAGGTAGCCCCACGTGACCCGGAAGAGCGACGCCACGACGTATTTCGCGAGAAGGCCGCGCTTGAGGAGCTCGAGGAGTCCGTTCAGGACCTGCAGCGGATCGGGAAACAGGCCCGAAACCTGACGGTGGGCCGCGAGAAACCAGACAGCCAGCAACGCCGCCGTCGCGGAGAAGGGAAGAAGACGCTTCACGAGGTCAGGCGCTGTCCGCCGAGGCGGCTTTCGCCATCCGGGGCACGGCCGCGGGAACGCCCTGCGGCCTCGGCGGCAGGTTCGGGAGCGGCCCGCCCACGGGCGCCGGCTTGACGAGATAGGACCACGCGTTCGCGAGCTCCAGTTTCGCCCAGCGGAGGAGGCCGTGCCCGAGCATGACCCAGCTCGCGCCGCGGACGGAGAAGCCGACGAAGCCGGGGCGACGGAGGGCGTTGTGATTCCCGTAGATGTCGAGGGCCTTCTTCCTCTTCGCGATCGCCACGAGGCGGCGGTTGTAGAAGCGCATCGGGTGGAACGCGATCTCCGAGCCGTCCTGGTAGTACGGCGGGATACCCAGCCGTTCCGACGACCAGCGATACACCGGAATGACCGCCGCGAGATAGTAGAGCGCCGTGTCCATCAGGAACGCGGTCGTCATGGTGTCGTAGTCGCCCATGACGTAGTACTTGTCGCGGAAGATCGCCTCGTAGAAGTACGTGAAGTAACGGGCGTACCGCTTGTTGTGAAGCTCGAACTCCTTCGCCATCTCGTCCGCAGGCGCGCCGGACAGGGCCTTCTCGACGAGGCGGACGCGCGCGTAGACCGAGAACGCCATCTGGTCGAGGCCGGGCGAGTAGAACGGATCGAGAAAGCCGCCGGCGTCCCCGACGCACGTCCAGCCCGGACCGATGAACCGGTCCACGTAATACGGCAGGTGGCCGTACAACCGGCAGTCGCCCTCGACCGGCGTCGCGCCCGTCAGCAGCTCTCGCGTCAGCGGGTTCGCGTCGAGAAAGCGCGTGAGCTTCTCGAGCGGCGTCGCGCCTTCCGGCTGCACGAGGCGCGTATCCCACACGAGGCCCACACTCGTCTCGCCGCCGCTCAAGGGAATGAACCAGATCCAGTAGCCCCAACCCGTGAAGTGGTTCGTGGCGAGGCGCCGGGCCGTGAGAACGGCCCGCTGGAAGGGATCGGACGAGTCCTTTCCCGCGATTTCGACGCCGTCCATGTCCTTCACGCCCCGATACCGCACCCAGATCGCCGATGTCGGGTGCGACTCGATCGGCGCGAGGCCCCCGCGCTTCCGTGCGAGCATCGCCTGACGGCCCGTCGCGTCCACGACCCATTTGCAGAGGACCGTCGCGCGGGTCCCGTCGGCCTTCTCGACGAGGAGCGTGTTTCCCGCGTCGCCGTTCAGCGCGACGTCCACGACCTTCGCGGGCCGCCAGACCTCGGCCCCTTCCTGCGCCGCCAGGGCGAGGACGTGCTCGTCGAGCTTCTGACGATCGATCTGGAACGAAGGCGTGCGGGCGAGCTGCGTCGGCCCGGTCTCCGAGGCTTCCCTCAGGCACGAGACCTTCTCGTTGTGGAACCAGTAGCGAAAGGCCTGCTTCGGAAGCTGCTCGCGCGAGAGGTGATCGTAGATCTTCAGCTCGCGCGTCAGGAAATAAGCCGAGATCTCGACCGTGGATTCGCCGACCTTCCAGTCGAATGCCGCGCTCTTCTCGACGACGAGGATCTTCACGTCCGGCATGCGGCGGCGGAGCAGGACGGCCGTCGCGGCTCCCGAGATGGCGCCGCCCATGACGACGACGTCGTAGGAGAGCGGCATTGGAAATGGAGTCTCGTTCACCGGAGGGCGAAGTTACCGGAAACCGTGTGTCTCGTCCACGGTGAGCGTCCGGTCGACGGATGTGACGGCGCCGAGGTCCTGCACGAACCCGGAGGGCCAGCGGACGGCGAGCTTCTCGATCCGGGTGGCCGGACCGAGCCCGAGATGCACGATCGGGCTGCCCGTCGAGAGGTAGCCGCTCGCGTAGCCGCTTTCGCGCACGAGGGTGCGCCCTCCGGGGAGCGTGGCCGTGACACTCGCGCCGAGACCGTCGGCATTGTCCTTTCCGCGCGTGCCCTTCAGGCGGAGCCTCAGGAAGTGCTCGGCGTCCGGATTCCTGCGGCTTCCGAGGAAGAGGGCCTCGGGCGCCTGGACGGAGCGGACGAAGAGATCCAGCGCGCCGTCGCCGTCCGCATCGAACGCCGCGACGGCGCGTCCGTTCGTCTGGAGGTCGAGCCCGTCGAGAAAGGCCTGCTCGATGAAGAGCGGGCCTCTTCCCGGGCCGCGGTTTACGAAGTACGCGTCGCGCTCGACTCCCTGGACACCGGCGCCCTTCCGGTCGAACGTCTTCTTCATGGCGATGTACTCGTCCCAGTACGCGAGCGTCTCCCACCAGAACTCCAGCTCGCGATCGTGCTCCCGCCCGTCCCCCCACATGCCGTTCGTGGCGTAGAGGTCGAGATTGCCGTCGTTGTCGAAGTCCGCGGCGACGGCGCTCCAATTCCAGCCCGCACGCCCCGCCCCCGAGCGGGCGGTCGCGTCCTCGAACACTCCGCTCGGAGTCTGGAGGAGCAGGGAGTTGCCGCGGCACATCTTCTCCATCCACGAGATCGCGACGGACCGGAAGATCCGGCCGGGGAGCGGCACCGGGAGGCCCGGGTACTCGTGCAGGAAGCCCCACTGCGTGTACGTGCCGGTCGCGTAGAGGTCGATTCTCCCGTCGCCGTCGAAGTCGCCCCACGCGGCCGACATCCCGTAGCCACGATCCTCGGCGCCGAGCTTTTTCGTCACGTCCTCGAAGCGTCTCCCGTCGGCGTTCCGGTAGAGGTTCTTCAAGCCGAAGTCGTTCGTCACGATCAGGTCGGGCCGCCCGTCGCCGTCGAAGTCCGCGAAGAGGCACGACAGAGACCAGCGCGTGGGCTTCGCGACACCCCACTCGGCGGAGACGTCCCGGAAGTGGCCCTTCCCGTCGCCCAGGAAGAGAGTGTTGCGGCGGCCGTCGTTCGCGTCGAAAGGAGGGTCGGGCATCTGACCGTAGTAATCGCCGGTCCCGCAGACGAAGAGGTCGAGGTTCCCGTCGCCGTTCACGTCCGCGAAGGCGAGAGAGCGCGTGGGGCCCTCCGTGACGATGCCGGACGAAGCCGTGATCTCCTCGAACGTGCCGTCGCGCCGGTTGCGGAAGAGGCGCGTGGGGCCGAAAGCGTCCGTCACGCCGAGATCCGGGTATCCGTCGCCGTCGACGTCTCCCGCGGCGACGCCGGTGGCCGCGATGCCCGAGGAGTCCGAAGTCGCGAGGCCGGCGCGCATCGTGACGTCCGTGAAATGCCCCGCGCCGTCGTTCCGATACAGGATCGACCGGACGCCGTCGCCCACGAAGAGGTCCTCGTTTCCGTCCTGATCGAAGTCCAGCACCGCGACGCCCGAGCCCGGCCAGATGCCGTCGATGAGGCGATTCGTCAGCTTTTGCGGCGGGTCGCGGCGCGGCGCGCCGAGGCCCGCCGCGAGCGTCGCGTCGTGGAAGCGCGGCCGCGTCTCGACGCGGTCGGGTTCGAGGGGCGAGAAGGAGAGAGAGAAGAAAGACGAAGAAAGGGAGGTTTCTTCGAAGGTGAGAGGAGCGGGGGAGGCCGGCGAAGCTGACGCGGCGGGAGGCGAGGCGACTTCGCCGCGGCGTTCGGCAGCGGCTGGCGGCGCATCCGCGTTCGGGAGAACGAACGCCACCCTCGCGGTGCGTTCGACGCGCGCGCCGCCAGGAAGGAAGCCGTCGATCGTGAAGACGGCGGTTCCCCGGAGCTCCCATACTTCTGAGAAATCTTTGTCTTTCTCTTCTCTTCTCTCCTCTCTCTTCCTCTTCTTCTCGATCTCCGGCTTTCCTTCGACGTCGAAGGACACGACCGCGACGCGGTCGAGGTCTTTCCACGCCCACGCGCGCAAAGGCGCGATCCCATCGGGGTCTTCCGGCTGCGCGCTGCGGGCGCGCAGCGCCGCGCGCGTCCTCTCGAGCGCGTCCCGATACCGCTCCAGCCGGTGCATCCACGGGATGAATTCGGCGCGCAGGCGCGGGAGCGAAGCGTTCTGGAAGAGCCAGATGCCGAGAACGGCGAAAGCCGCGGCCGCAACAGTGGCCGCCCAGCGCCTCCGCCGCGTCATCTACGCAGTGGCTTTCGCGCGTCCGGGCTGGACGGCCGCGATGAAGCGCAGGCTCGGGTTTTCCCGCTCGGCGCGCTCGAGGTGCCACGGGCTCTGGAAGATAGCGAGCGGCCGACCTTCGAGGTCCACGAGGCAGGCGACGCTCGGCGGATCGTCGAAGCGCTTGCGGTCGAAGCCTTCCCCCTCCACCCAGCGCGCGAGCGTGAACGGCAGGCGGACGTACGAGATCTCGGCGCCGTACTCCGAGCGGAGGCGGTGCTGGATGACCTCGAACTGCAGGACCCCGACGGCGCCGAGCACGGGATCGCGCTCGAGGCGGTCGGGGTCGTGGAAGACCTGGACGGCGCCTTCCTCGGAAAGCTGGTCGAGCCCTTTCTTGAGCTGCTTCCTCCTGGCGGGGTCGAGCATGACGACCCGGTTGAAGAACTCGGGCGAGAAGCGCGGAATGCCGTCGAACTCGATTCCAGGCCCCTCGGCGAGCGAGTCGCCGATGCGCAGGTTGCCCGCGTCCCAGAGCCCGAGGATGTCCCCGGCCCAGGCCTCCTCGATGAGCGTCCTCTCCTGGGCGAGGAACTGCAGCGGCTTCGCGAGCTTGAGCGTGCGGCCGGTGCGCGCATTCAGCACCTCCATGCCGCGCGTGAACTTCCCCGAGACGATGCGCACGAACGCGACCCGGTCCCGGTGCGCGGGGTCCATGTTCGCCTGGATCTTGAAGACGAACCCGGAAAACGCCGGAGAGAGGGGGTCCACCGCGCCTGTCGCGATCTTGCGCGGCAGCGGCGCGGGCGCCAGGTCGAGGAAGCGCTTCAGGAACGGCTCGACGCCGAAATCGTTGATCGCGCTGCCGAAGAAGACGGGCGTGACGCGTCCCGCGAGGAACGTCTCGCGGTCGAACGCGGTGCCCGCCTCGAGGAGCTCGAGCTCGCTCACGAGAGTCGCCCGAAACTGGACCCCGATGCTCCGGACGAGTTCGGAGTCGTCGAGGGAGGCGACCTGAACCGGGGCGACCCTCTCTCCTTTCGCAGAATCTCCTCTTTCGTATTTCAACAGCGTCTTTCCCCATCGGTCGTAGACCCCCTTGAAGTCCGGGCCCGAGCCGATCGGCCACGTCACGGGATGGCAGGGAATGCCGAGGACGCGCTCGATGTCGTCCATGAGGTCGAGGGGGTCCATGCCCGCGCGGTCGAGCTTGTTCATGAACGTGACGATGGGGATCCCCCTCATGCGGCAGACCTCGAAGAGCTTGATCGTCTGAGGCTCGACCCCTTTCGCGCTGTCGATGAGCATCACGGCCGCGTCGGCCGCCGCGAGCGTACGGTACGTGTCCTCGGAGAAGTCGTTGTGCCCCGGCGTGTCGAGGAGGTTCACGTGGTGGCCCGCGTACGGGAACTGAAGGACGCTCGTCGTGATCGAGATGCCGCGCTGCCGCTCCAGCTCCATCCAGTCACTCGTCGTGTGCCTGCTCGCGTTCCGGCGCATCTTCACCGAGCCCGCGAGATGAATCGCGCCTCCGTAGAGGAGCAGCTTCTCCGTGAGCGTCGTCTTGCCCGCGTCGGGATGCGAGATGATCGCGAAGGTGCGGCGCCGGGCGACCTCGGCGGCGAGCGTGCGAGACGGCTCGGACATTCTCAGAGCTTCGGCGGGCCCTGCGGCGTTTCCCGGGCGATCTCGGTTTCGAACAGCGCGAACGCGTACTCGTCCGCGCGCGCTTCCACCGCGGACTTCACGAGATCAGCGCCCCCGTGCCCCGAGTGCCGTTCGATCCTGAGGAGAACGGGCCCGCCCGTCGACGCCGCCTGCAGCGCGGCCGTGAACTTGCGCGCGTGCATGGGGTCCACGCGGTCGTCGGAGTCGGCCGAGAGGACGAGAACCGCCGGGTATTTCGTGCCGGCCTTCACGTGCTGGTACGGCGAGTAGGCGAGGAGCGCCTGAAACTGCGCCGCGTCTTCGGCCGAGCCGTACTCGGAGATCCAGGTCTTTCCGGAGCCGAAGAGGTGGTAGCGCACCATGTCGAGGAGGGGTACGCCGCAGAGGGCGGCGCGGAAAAGCTCGGGGTGCTGCGTGACCATCGCGCCCAGCAGGAGTCCGCCGTTCGAGCCGCCCCGGAGAACCAGGCGCGCGGGCGAAGTCCATTTCTCCTTCTCGAGATACGTGGCGGCCGCCGCAAAATCGTCGAAGACGTTCTGCTTCTTCAGCAGCATGCCGGCCTCGTGCCAGGCCTCTCCGTACTCGCCCCCGCCGCGGAGGTTCGGGACGGCGTAGATGCCCCCCTTCTCGAGCCACGGGATGACGCCGGACGTGAAGGTCGGCGTCTCCGAGACCAGGAAGCCTCCGTAGCCTTCGAGCAGGCACCGGGCCGAGCCGTCGCGCACGAGGTCCTTTCGATGGACGACGAACATCGAGATGCGCGTGCCGTCCTTCGAGGGGTAGAAGACCTGGGACACGGTGTAAGGCGCGAGATCGGCGGGCACCTTGACCTGGGAATGGAGCGACGTCGTGCCCGTCTTCACGGACGTCTTGTAGATCGTGGTGGGCGTCGTGAACGACGTGAACGAGAAGTACGCCTCGTCCTCGTCGTCGCGGCCCACGGGGCCGTGGACCGTCCCGAGCCCGGGGAGCGCGACCTCGCGCACGAGCGCTCCGTCGGTTCCGTGAATCTCGAGGAGGCTCGCGGCGCTCCTCAGGTAGGCGAGGGCGAGCCGCCCGCCCACGATCGCGTATCCCTCCAGCGTGGCGTCCCGGCGCTCCGGCACGATCTCCTTCCAAAGGGCACGGTCCGGCTTCGACGGATCGACGGCGAAGATGCGGCCCTTGGAGGCCCCGTCGTCCGTCCTGACGAAGATCCTGTCCCCGAGCGCATCCACGTCGAAATGCGCCTTGATCCCGACGGCGAGCGGCGTCCACGACGTGGCCTTCGGATCGGCGGCGAGATCGCGGAACCACACGTCCTGCGACGTCCAGCCGTGCGAGCGCACGAGAAACAGGAAGCGCCCGTCGCGGGTCAGGTTCGCGTTCTGGAAGACCGTCGGATCGCCCGTCTTCGCCTTCACGACAACGTCGTTCTTCGGATCGGTGCCGAGCCGGTGCAGGCGCACCTCCGCGTGGCGCGGCCGATCGGCCGTCGGGATCTTCGGGTTCACGGGCAGCCACGTGTAATAGAAGGCCTTGCCATTCGGCGTCCAGGACGCGTAGGCGTACTTGGCGCCCTCGATGACGTCCACGTCGGAGTTCTTGCCGGTCGCGACGTCCATCACGTAGAGCGTCGCCTCGTCCGAGTTGTTGACCTTCTTCTGGTAGGCGACGCGCGTGCCGTCCCAGGCAACCTGCCATCCGCCGAGAGCGGCGCTGCCGTCCGCGCTCCAGGTGTTCGGATCGAAAAGCACCTTCTCCGCGCCGTCGGCTCCTTCTTTCCAGTACACGACGCTCTTTTCCTTGTTCGAGTGACGACGCGTGTAGAAATACCGCGATCCCCGGTGCTGCGGGGCCGAGACGAGGTCGATGTAATACAGTTCCTTCAGGCGCGAGGCGAGAGCATCTCTCCCGGGCAGGGACGCGAGACGCTGGCGCGTGAGGTCGTCCTGGGCCTTCATCCAGGCCTGCACCTCGGGAGACCTCTCGTCCTCGAGCCATCGATAGGGGTCCGGCACCCCAACGCCGTGCAGAACGTCCGTGACCTCCACCCTCCGGCTCGGGGGATAGGGTGTCACCGACGCCGTCTCGGCCGCGCGGGCCCTGGGCGATCGGGCGAAGAGGAGGGCGAGCAGGGGCAGGAGCAGGGCGAGGCCGTCGGCGGGCTTCTTCATCCGGGAAACGTAGCATGCCGGGCGCCGCGGCGTAGACTCGGAGTCGCATGGTCGCGGACCCCTCCTCCCGCGCGTGTTACCTCTGCGGCTTTCCGGCGTCGGTGGGGGAGGAGCACGTCCTCTTCGCGTCTTCCGAGCGCGGGTTTTCCGTGGACTGCGAGGAATGCGGCCCGTACGCGGTCACGCCCGACGCGATCCACCGGCTCGAGGTGCGCGCGGTCGCGAGGCCCGGGGTGCGGTTCGAGATCTTCCGCCTCCGCTCGAACGGGCAGACGCCCCGACCGACCGTCGACCTGAAGATGGTCGACCACTTCTGCACCGGCTACACGCCGATCCGCGGTTGACCCGCGGTCGCCGGCCGATACGGTACAGTCCCGCTCCATGAGCAAGGAACACCCCGACCACCATGACGCGGAGCTCGCGTTTCGCGCGTACGAGCTGCGCCGCGAGAGCGTCATGCGCGACTCGCGCAACGCGATCAACCGGGACTTCTGGCCGAAATCGTTCGCCGAGGCTCAGGCCGTCACGAAAGCCGACCACCCGCTCAACGCGGCATGGCGCCAGACGACGACGTACTGGGAAATGGTCTACGGCACCGTCAAGCACGGGATCGTGAACGCGGACTACTTCATGGAATCGAGCGGCGAGGGGATGTTCCTGTTCGCCCGCGTCGCCCCCTACCTCGAGGACTTCCGCCGCGAGATATCACCGCTCGCGTTCCAGAACGCCGAATGGGTGGCGAAGAACACCGAGGTGGGCCGGAACCTGTTCGCCATGTACGGCGCGCGCGTCCAGAAGCTCTTGGCCGCGAAATAGAGGCCGGACCAATCGTCGGGCCGGGCGAAACCCCGGGCCCGCTCCCGCGTATCTCCAGGCATGAAAAGAGCGGTTTCGTCCCTTGACAGACCCGGGACTGGGGGCTATTTTTCCAGCACATGCTAGTTTTTTAGCATGTGGGTGTTCCAGGAGAAAGAGGAATTCCGGGGATTTTTCTTCGAAAGGGGTGGGTGGGCGCCGCGCGGAGTCGTGAGGCCGGAGCGAAACGGATCGCCGCGGTCTCTCTCACCTTCTAAGAATGTTTTCTCCGAACGTCCCGGGAGAGAAGAGACGATGACGAAAGCGACGACCGTTCCCGACCAGCTCAACCTCTCCCGGCGCGAGAGGCAGATCATGGACATCCTCTACCGCGAGGGCCGGGCCGCGGCCGGCGAGGTGCTCGAGCGCCTTCCGGACCCCCCCGGCTACTCGGCCGTGCGCGCCATGCTGCGCGTGCTCGAGAACAAGGGACACCTGACGCACGTGCTCGAGAACGGGCGTTACGTCTACCGCCCGATCGTCCCGAGGAACAGGGCGCGCCGCTCGGCTCTTCAGAACCTCCTCCAGACCTTCTTCGACGGCTCGGCGGAAAAAGCCGTCGCCGCGCTCCTCCTGGAATCGAAGAACCCGCTGAGCGAGGACGAGCTCGAGCGGCTCTCCCACCTCATCGCCGACGCCCGCAAGGAGGGCCGCTGACATGAACGCGTTCCTCGCCGCCTCCCTCGTCAAGGCCACGCTCCTCCTTTTCGCGACGGCGCTCGCCCTCCGGGCTCTCGTGCGCGCCTCCGCGGCGAGCCGCCATCTCGTCGCGCTCCTCGGACTGGCTCTCGCGCTGGCCGTGCCGGTGCTCGGGCTCGTCCTGCCGCGCTGGGAGATCCCGGTGCTCGCTCCGGCCGAAGAGCCGTTGCCGGGGACGCGCGCCGCGCTCCCCGACCGGCCCGAGAGCTCGGACTCGCTCACGGGCTTTTCGGGCCGGGTCGGCGTGCAGGTGCCCCCGTTCGAGGAGTCCGCCGCGCCTCCGAGGCGGCAGGTCCCGCCCTCTCTCGACCTCGACGTCGCACAGGTCGCGACGCTCCTGTGGCTCCTTGGCGGACTCGTGCCGCTCGCCGCGCTCGCCGTCGGATTCCGGCGTGCCCGGACGATCATCCGGAACGCCCGCCCCGCCCCGGATCCTCGTCTCGACGCGCTCGTGGCGGACGTCTCGGCCCGGCTGGGCTTGAGCCGGAGCGTCCCGGTCCTCTTCTCCCCCGAGGCCCTCGTGCCGATGACCGCGAATTTCTTCCACCCCGTCCTCGTGCTGCCGGATGCCGCGCGCGTCTGGCCGACCGAGAGGCAACGTGTCGTCCTCCTGCACGAGCTCGCGCACGTGGCACGCCGCGACCTCGGCGCGCTGCTTGTCGCCGAGCTCACGACAGCCGCCTACTGGTTCCATCCGCTCGCGCACGTCGTCGCCCGGAATCTGCGCCGCAGCGCGGAGGAAGCGTCGGACGATCTCGTCCTCGGGAACGACACGCGGGCCTCGGACTATGCGTCGCATCTCGTCGGCATCGTGAAGGGCCTCGGTTCGCCCGAGGAGATGCCGGTTCTCGCGATGGCGCGCCCGTCGGATCTCGAAAAGCGGGTGCGCGCGATCCTCGACCCGCGGCGCAGGCGGCGGGCGCCTTCGCGTCTTCTAACCGGCTCGCTCGCGGCCGTGGGGATCGCCGCCGCGCTCGCCCTCGCCGCGGCGGTGCCCGGGGTGGCCCGGCCCGCGATGGCGGCCCTGCCGGAAATCGACGATCCGCCCCTCGCGTCCGCAGCGGCTCCGGCAGCCCCCTGCCCGAAGTCGAAGGCGGCGGCCCCGAAGGCCAAGACCCGTGAGGACAGGACGGCGACCGAGGAGACGAGACACGAGACGAAGCTCGAGCGGCGCGTGGTCTCGTGGAACGAGAAGACCGTCCCCCTCGTCGTCTTCGCGGCCAATCGCAAGCAGAGCGGCTCGGCCGCCTACGCGCGCGCCAAGGAGCTCTACGAGGACGACCACTACCTCGAGTCGGCGGAGGCGTACCGCAAGGCCGCGGAGCTCGGCTATCGGGAAGACACCGCCGCGTACAACGCGGCCTGCTCGTATGCGCTGGCCGGGCGAAAGGACGACGCCTTCACGTGGCTGGGCAAGGCGATGGAGCTCGGCTTCGACCTCGAGTCCTACCTTCGGAAGGACGACGATCTCGATTCTCTGCGCCAGGACCCGCGCTTCGCCGAGCTGAAGAAGGCGGCGCGCGCCGCGAGGGCGGAGGGGAAGACGGCCGATTCGGTGCGTGCCGTCAGGCGCTTCGAGAAGCTCACGGCCGAGGGCTCGAAAAACGGTGCCCGTTGGTACGAAGCGGGCAAGGAGCTCCTCGACGCCGAGAAACTCGACCTCTCGGAGAAGGCGTTCCGCACGGCCGCGTCCCTCGGGTATCGCACGGGCGCGTCGACGTACAACGCGGCGTGCGCGCTCGCGCGGGCCGGCAAGGTCCCGCAGGCTCTGGACACCCTCGACGCTTCCCTCGAGGCGGGCTTCGACGATCCGGGCCTCCTCGGGCGGGACGACGACCTCGAGGCGTTGCACGGCGATCCGCGCTTCGCGAAGCTGAGGAAGAAAGCCGAGGACCTCTCCCTCGGTTCGAACCTCGAGCTCGGCGTTTCACGCCTGTTCCGGCGCCGCTCGGCCTGGCGCGAAGAAGTTCCGCACTACGCGGCGTACGCGAAGGCGCACCCCCAGAGCGGCCGGGCGCACTACAACCTCGGATACGCCCAGCTTCTCGCCGAACGGCCTGAGGCGGCTCTTCCCGCGTTCACGCGCGCGCTCGAGCTCGGTTATCGCAAGCCGGCGACGCTCTACAACCTCGCGTGCACCCACGCACGCCTCGAGGAGAAGGACAAGGCGTTCGAGCGGCTCTTCCAGGCGATCGACGCGGGCTACGACTCGCCGAGCCAGATCCGGCACGACGAGGATCTCGACTCGCTGCACGGCGATCCGCGCTTCAAGCAGGCGCTCCAACGCGCGGGAAAGGACGACGAGGAGGACGACTGAGTCGGGCGGTCACTTCCAGGAGAGAAACTCCCACTTGATCTCCCGGCCGGAGGCCTCGCGGGACACACGCACCGCGAACGTCCCCGGATCCCCGCTCGCCCATTCGTCGTTGTTCTCGTCCGCCTGCGCGTCGCCTCCGCAGAACCACTCGAAGCGGCGGTTGCCCAGCTCGACGACGACGTCCTTCGCGCCCTTCGCGACGCTGACGAACCGGCCCTGCTCCGCGTCCCACAGCCAGATCTTCCCGGCGCTGCACTGGTCGGCGGAATGGCCGAGCACGGAGCGGGAGTCGGGCCGCGCGGAAGCGGCGGGAAACGTGCAGGTCTGGCTCGCCGACGATTTCGCGCACACGAGAAGCGTGCCCGCCTTGTCGATGTCGATCGACGCCAGCGTGAAATCCGCGGGGATGACGGCTTTCAGGAGCGCGAGGATGCCGGCGAGCGAATCGTTCACCTCCTTCGTGATGTCCGACGAGACGGCGTCGAGCCGGGTCTCCACCGCGCGGACCCGCGACTTGGCGAACCCCACCATGAGGGCGTCGCCCGGCACGTCTCCCGCGATCTCGACGTGATGGGCGAACGCCCGCGCGTCCGCCACCTTCAGCTTGGAGAGACGCTGCGAGCCCGCGAAAGGAAGCGCGACCTCGATGTCGAACGTCGCGACGAAGTTCACGTCCACGCCGGGATCCTTCTGGATGTACGTGCCGGCGGCCTTGTTCCCGTGGACGACGTATTTCAAAGTGATGCCCTTGGCGGTCTTCGCGGCGCGGAGATCCGAGCTCTGCGAGGACGCGGGGGTCACGGAGTTCAGCTTGACCTTCGGATCCGTGGCTTTCTCCTCGACCTTCGCCTTGATCGTGTCCCTCAGGCCGTCCCAGGTCGTGTCGATCTGCGTCTTGAGGACGCCGGGGTTGGGGAAAGGTTTCTTCCCACCCGCCAGCGCCACGGTCACGTCGCCGGGGATGTTGTGGATGAAGTCGCCGAAGCTCGCGTCATTTTCCGCGGGCGCGGTCCTTCCCTTCCCGGGATGCAGCATCGAGGCGGAGCGGTAGAACACCCAGTGGATCGCCCCGTTCCCGGCTCGCTCGACCTGCACCCAGTTGAACTCGTTGGGGTTCGCGACCCGCTCCGAGCTGTCGCCGCACTTCCATTTGATCTCGCGGGTCAGACCCTCCAGCTCGGCGAGCTGCGTCGAACCTGCGGTGAGCCGGACGCGCTCCCCGTTCCTCGCCGTGAACGCGATCTTGTGCGAGGCGTCGCAGGCGTCGTTGCTCTCGCCGACCCTCGTGAGGCCCGAGGTGCCGTCCTTCTCCGGAGCGACCTCGGATCCCTTCGGCCCGATCGGCGTCGCGTTGCGGAAGAAGGTCCACTGCATCGCGCCGTTTTTCGCGCGGGAGAGGCGGACGCGGTCGAATTGCTCGTCGTTCGCGCTCCGTTCCCGGGTTCCCCCGCAATACCACGTGATCTCCCGCGTCAGCCCCGGAAGATCCTTGGTCGTCGAGCCCGGGGCTTTGACGGTCGCTGTCCCGTCGATGCTCTGGAACTTCACGGGGTTCGACGCGTCGCAGGCGTCCTTCGTATCGCCGACCTTCTTCTGCGCAAAGGCGGGCGAGGCGAGAGGAAACAGACAGATTGCGACGGCGGCCATGGAAACGCGCGGGTGCGGACGAGACACTCTCATCGCTACTCCTTTCTCAACCGGGGGCCGCGCCATTATAGAGACTCGATCTCAGGATTCGGAGGGGTTCGATGGTTCGGGCTTCTCGCGCGTTGCGCCGAACGAGTCGCACGGGGGTAGAGTACGGCGGCGGATTCGGTGACTCGCGAGTCGCGCTCGCCGAGCGCAGCGAGTCCGGAGGGCCCATGAGGTTCGAGCTTCCGCTCACCGCGGTCCTGGCGTTGTCTCAGCTCGTCGGACTTCAGATTCGCGCAGAGGGCACGGGGGACGGGCAAGCCGAGGTCGTCCTTCGAGTCCTCGCGCGAATCGACAAGAAGCCGATCGAAGGGGCGACGCTCGTCGTCCCGTCCGAAACCGAATCGACGGCGGAGGCTGCTCGACGAGCGCCTCTCGCCAGAAGCGTGCGGCCGACCGGCCCGGACGGGATCCTCCGAATTGGTGTGCTGCCGCGCAAGGCGACGACTCTCGTCGTCGAAGCCAAGGGGCTGAGGTCGGCGACGTTGAACCTCCCCGAAGGCTTCGAAGCCGGTCCGCGAGACGTCTTCCTGGCCCCGTTCCAGACGCTCGAGATCGCCGTGGACGGCCTCGACGTCAGGCCGGACGACGCTCGCCCCGCGATCCAGCTCCTGCGCTGTGAGACGGAGAAGGACCGATGTGATCCAGCGAAAACCGGGTCTCGAATCGTCCGGCGCGAGCTCGGAGAAGACTCCGTAGCGCGCATCGGTCCGCTTCCCGAGGGTCGCTACCGGGCGTTCCTGGAGCTGTGGGGAGTCCGTGGAGCTTCGGAATTCGTGAACGTCTCGGGCCGGAGCGAGGATCCGGATGTCGCGCGGGGGAACGTGCAGGTCCTGAGGCGGACCTTCCGGGGCCGAGTCCACCTGACGGACGACACACCCGTCGAGGCGACGATCTCGGCGGGATTGCCCTTCGCCAGGGGAAAGCCGCCGGACTCGGAAATCGGAACGACGCACTCGTCGCCGGACGGGTCGTTCGAGATCTCTCTCCTCCTTCCGCCCGGGCGCAAGGTCACGCTGATGGCCGAGTCCGAACGTCCGGCCGGGCGAGGTCACTGGTTCGAACGCGGTCCGAGCCTCGATCCCGTCGACATCGTCGTCCACGTCGGCTCGGTGACCGCCATGCTCAAGGAGCGCCGGACGGAGGCGCCGATTGCCGACTGCAAGGTGACTGCGAAGTTCATGTCCGCGAACGGCGACACGACGTACCGGATGATCCAGTCCGACGAGAAGGGCCGGATCACGTTCGACGGCCTGGGGACGGGCTCCGTGGAGCTCGTGCCGCGCTGTAAGGGGCTGGCCGCCAGGGAGCCGTTCCGACTCGATCTCGCCCAGGAAGATGCGCACGAGGAAACGATCTGGCTCGACAAGTCGGACGAAATCCTCGTTCGCGTGGCCGATTCTCGCGGCGCCCCGCTCCCGGGTGCGACGATTGCCGGGCTGGACGCGATGAACTCCACCCGCGGCTTCATCTCCTTCAGGAAGATCGGCACGTCGGACCCGAAAGGGGAGCTGAAGGTCCCGGGCGAAGAATGGGCTGGCCTGCCGTTCTGGGTGTATGCGCCGGGGTTCAGCCTTTCGGCGTCGCGGTTTCCAGTCGTCGGCGGATGCGAGGGCCTCGAGGTTTGCGCGGCACCCGTCGCGCTCGCGCCTCCCTCGCCGTTCTACGGCCTCACCGTTCGAGACGCGGACGGCAAGGTGAAATCGCTCGCGGAGCTCCAGTTCTGGCGCGATGGAATCCCGATCCCCGGAATGCTCCTCGCGGAAGCAGCGGGAACGAGCGCCGTCGCCCCCGGCGAAGTCCTCTTCGCGCCTCAGGTGCTCGAGCCCGGGGACTACGAAGTCCGCGCCGTCCGCGTGAATGCGGCGGGCACCGGAGTCGACTTCCCGCGAGCGGGGTTCCTGCACATCCCGAGCTGGCATCCAGTCGAGCTGGCGGTCGGCACTGCGCACGTCCGTGCGGACACGACGACCTTGCTGCGTTGACCCATCAGCTCGCGAAAAGCCGTCCTACTCCCACCAGCCGTCGACGTCCACGATCAGGTGGACCGTCCCGCTGGGCATCGCGGCCGCGAACGCTTCCTTTCCGGAGGCGTCACGCGCGAGGAGGAGCATCGCGTTGTTTGCGCGCGTCTGGCCGGCGCCGTAGCTCAGCGTGTTCGTGCCGGGCGCCAGCGCGAGGTCCGCG
>DATIFW010000143.1:0-6880 GCA_035455045.1 Thermoanaerobaculia bacterium
GACGCCCAGCGCGAAGACGTGCTGGCCGTCGCGCGTGGCCGTGAGGAACGCCGCACGCGGTCCTGCTCTCTCCGAGAACCGGCACGCGACCGCCTGCACGAACCCCATTTCCCGCCCGTCGAAGTGCCCGTGCACGACGCGCTCCCCCGAAGCCAGCGCGGCCTCGGCCGCCGCGGCGGCCAACTCCTCCTCGGCACGGCGCCATGCGCGCTGCGCATCCGCGAGCTGGCCGAGCTTCGCCTTCGCCGCGTCGGCGAGGCCGGAGTCCGGCGCGCCGAGCACCGCCCGGAGAGCGGCGTTCCGCTCTTCGTGACGCGCGAGTCTCCTTCGCGCGCGCCGTCCGGCCACGAAGAAAAGGCGCGTCCCGCCGCGCAAGGGCTCGACCGACAGGAGCGCGACGACCTCGATCCCGGCGGTATTCGAAAGATGCGTTCCGCCGCACGTGTTGAGATCGACGCCCTCGATCTCGACGAGTCGCACGTCGCCCGTATGGGTCTCGGGCAGCCCACGCGTCCTCACGGGCAGCGCGCGGAACTCGTCCAACGTGACGCGCCGCGAGGAGACGGACCTTGCGGCCCGGATCTGGGCCGCCACCGCATCTTCGAGGGCCGAGAGGTCGGCGGCCGAGAGAGCGCGCACCTCGAGCTCGACGTCGCAGATCTCCGGACCGAGATGAAACGCCGTCGTCGGCCAGCCGAACCCGTCCTGTGCGATGGCGGAGAGAAGATGCTGACCTGTGTGCTGCTGCATGTGGTCGAAGCGGCGCTCCCAGTCGAGCCGCACGCGCACGGGCCCCGGCGCCAGGGGCGCGGCGACGTAGTGCCGGATCTCCCCGCCCGACTTCTGCACGTCGAGGACCTCGACGTCGTTCAGGAAGCCGCGGTCGGGAGGCTGCCCGCCGCCCTCGGGAAAGAGAATCGTGTCGTCGAGAAGCGCGTACTCCCGCCCCCCGTCGCGTTTCACCTCGAGGATCGACGTGTCGAGCGTCGTGCGGTACGGCTCGCGCTCGTATGCCGGGAAGCCGGTGGGGTTCACGGAGACGATTCTAGAGCTACGAAAGCAGCTCGATCGCCCGCGAGGCAGCCGACCGGAACACGGGCGACGGGGCCGCCGCGTCGAGACGCAGGCACGCCTCGGTGAACTTGATCGCGTGCTCGTCGCCGCTCTTCACGGCGCCCGCGATCAGCGCCTCTCGCGTCGCACGAGGCGCTCCCGCTTCGGCCGACGTCGGCGGCTTTCCCCATACGGCGTAGATGGCCGCTCCGGCCTGCCATGCCGAGGCCAGGAGTCGCCCCGCCGTCCGCGGGGACACGTGCGGCACGAGAAGGCCCGCAGCGGCCGGACCGGTCACGGCGTGGATCAGCGCGATCGTTCGCCCCGAGGACGTCGTCCCCGCGAGGAAGACGCGGGCGAAGGCCTCACCGACCGCGGGTACGAACGACTCGGGCGGACTCGCGTCGACCAGCGAGATCACGCCCGGGAAGTCCGGAAGCGTGGCGACGAGCTTCAGGCCCTGCGAGATCGACCCGGTGCGCCGCACGTCTTCGGCCAGGCGCGGCACGTGCGCGAGCGCCTGCTCGGGCGTGAGGTGCGCCGCCCAGGTTGCCTTCCGGGGAAGCGTCTGATGCGTCGCGGCCCAGTACGCGAAGCCCCGCGCGAGCTCTTTTCGCCTCGCCGGCGTGTCGTGCCGGGCGAGCGAGCGCGCCGCGTGCCCGACGCGGATGACGCCGTGCGCGGCGGCCCCGGCGAATCCCGGCGCGAGCTCGTCCACCCACCGGTCCACGGCCGCGTCCCACGGACCCTCTCGAAACTCCTCCAGGAAGAGCGCGAGCCAGTCCGGGTACCTCCTCATCTGCCCGAGGGCGTCGCGGATCGCGGCGCGCCCCACGGGCCTTCCGGGCGCGGGCTCGTCGCCGAGCTTTCGGCGGTAGCGCTCCGTCCAGGGCACGACAGCGTCGGGTTGGTCCAGCGCGAAGAGCGCCTCGGCCGCCATCGGGCCGTGATTCGCGAGGCCACCGCCGTACTCGGGGCCCGCTCCATCCAGGATTTCGAGGGCATCGTCGAGGCGGTCCATCCGAGCTCCGTCCCGTCGCCACGATACGCTCCTGCCGGTGAAACCTCGAAGAGCTACCGCGCGTACCGCGTTGGATCCCTCGAATGAAAAGGAGATGCCCTCATGCCTCGTTTCCGCGCCCCAGCCGCCATCCTCCTCTCCCTCGTGACCGCAAGCGCGGGCGCCCAGCAGGCGAAGCCCGGCGCCGGCGCCACGGCGGCCAGGAATCCGGCGGCTCCGCCCGCAGCCCGCGACCTCCTGCCTTTCAAGGCTTCCGAGAAGACCCTTCCGAACGGGCTGAAGATCATCGTGGTGCCCACGGGCTTTCCGAACATCGTGTCGATTCAGATTCCCGTGAAGACCGGCTCCCGAAACGAAGTCGAGCCCGGCAAGTCCGGCTTCGCCCACTTCTTCGAGCACATGATGTTCCGCGGCACGAAGGCCTACCCGCCCGAGAAATACCAGGAAATCCTGACGCGCTCGGGCGCCCAGCAGAACGCCTACACGACGGACGACTACACGAACTACCACACGACGTTCCCGAAGGAAGACCTCGAGACGATGCTGAAGATCGAGGCCGACCGGTTCCAGAACCTCTCGTACGACGAGTCGGCGTTCAAGACCGAGGCGCGCGCCGTTCTCGGCGAGTACAACAAGAACAGCGCGAACCCGATCCAGAAGATCTACGAGGTCACGCGCGACAAGGCGTTCCACGTCCACACGTACAAGCACACGACGATGGGCTTCCTCAAGGACATCGAGGACATGCCCAACCAGTACGCGTACTCGAAGACCTTCTTCGACCGCTGGTACCGCCCCGAGTACACGACGATCATCGTCGCCGGGGACGTGAAGCCCGAGGCGGTCTTCCCTCTCGTCGAGAAGTACTGGGGCGGGTGGAAGAGGGGCTCGCACGCGGTGGCCGTGCCCCAGGAGCCCCCCGCGAAGGGCCCGGTGTACGCCCACGTTCCCTGGCCGTCCGACACCCTGCCCTGGATCGTCGTCGGGTTCCACGGCCCGGCCTTTTCTGAGGTGAAGAAAGACCTCCCCGCGCTGGACGCGCTCTTCGACCTGTCCTTCGGGCCCACGTCGGACCTCTACAAGAAGCTCGTCGAGAAGGAGCAGAAGCTCGACGCCCTCCAGCCGAGCGTCGACATCAACGAGGATCCCGAGCTTCCGGGCGTCTTCGCGCGCCTCAAGAAAGGGACCGACCCCGTAACCGTCCGCGACGAGATCCTCCGCACGGTCGCGGCCCTCCGTGACGAGGCCGTGGATCCGAAGCGCCTCGCCGAGGTGAAGTCCAACGCCCGATACGGCCTCGTGCGCGGCCTCGACGACACGGAGCGGATCGCCGGGCTGCTCGCGCGCTTCGTGCGCATCCGCCGGTCGTACGGGACGATCAACACGTATTACCGCCTCATCGACGCACTCACGCCCGCCGATTTGCAGGCCGCGGCGAGGACCTACCTGACGGACGCGAACCTCGTCCTGACGACGCTCTCGAAAGACGCGATGCCGGAGGCGATCGGGACTCTCCCTCCGCTCGCGACCTTTGCGACGACGTCTAGGGCGGCCCCGGCGTCCGGCCCGGAGCTTACCGTCGTCTCCCAGCCGTCACCCCTTCCACGCGTCGAAATGAAGCTTCTCTTCACGGTGGGCTCGGCGCACGACCCGGCCGGAAAGGAGGGTCTCGCGGCGCTCACGGCGCGCATGATCGCGGACGCCGGCTCGCAGGACCTCCGGATCGACGAGATCAAGAAGGCGCTCTTCCCCGTCGCGGCGAGCTTCGACGCCGGCGTCGATCGCGAGATGACGGTCTTCACGGGCGTCGTCCACGAGGACGCGTGGAAGACGTTCGCGGACGTCGCGCTCGCGCAGCTCGTCGCGCCGGGCTTCCGGGAAGAGGACTTCCGCCGCCTCAAGGACGCCCAGAAAAACGCGCTCGTCCAGAACCTGAGGAACAACAACGAGGAGGAGCTCGGCAAGGAGCGTCTCCAGCAGCGCATCTTCGCGGGCACGCCCTACGGGCATCCGGTCCTCGGAAGCGTCGCGGGGATCGACGCCATCACGCTGGACGACGTGAAGGATTTCGCGAAGAAGGCCTACACGCGCGCGGCGCTCACGGTCGGTGTCGCGGGCGATGCTCCGCCGGCGCTCCTCGAGCGCGTGAAGGCGGAGGCGGGCAAGCTGGCCGCGGGTCCCGCGCTGCCCACGCCGGAGGGGGTGACCGGCCGCAAGCCGAACGGGATCGAGGTGAACATCGTCAAGAAGGAGACGCGCGCCACGGCGATCTCCCTCGGCTTCCCGATCGCGGTCACGCGCGCCCATCCCGACTTCGCGGCGCTGTCCGTCGCCCGGTCGTGGCTCGGCGAGCACCGCTCCTCCAGCTCCCACCTCTACCAGCGCATCCGCGAGGTGCGCGGCATGAATTACGGCGACTACGCCTATATCGAGGCGTTCCCGCGCGGGATGTTCCAGTTCTTCCCGAGCCCGAACGTCGCGCGCCGCGCCCAGCTCTTCGAGATCTGGATCCGGCCCGTCATGCCGCAGAACGCCCACATGGCGCTGCGGGTCGCGATCCACGAGCTGGACCGCCTCGCGAGCGAGGGACTCACCGAGGAGGAATTTCAGACGACACGCGACTACCTCATGAAGAACGCCTACCTTCTGACGTCCAACCAGGATCGCCAGCTCGGCTACGCGCTGGATCAGAGATGGTACGGCCTCGGTGACTACGTGGCGACGATGCGCGAAAAGCTCGGCAGGCTCACGCGCGCCGACGTGAACGCCGCCGTCAAGAGACATCTCCAGGCGAAGAACCTCTCGGTCGTGATGGTCGCGAAGGACGCCGAGGGGCTGAAGGAGAAGCTGGTCAGCGACGCGTTCTCGCCGATCACGTACGACGGCGAAAAGACGAAGGAGCTCCTCGACGAGGACAAGGTCATCGGCGCGTCGAAGCTCGGCATCAAGGCTGAGGCGGTCACGATCACGCCCGTGGAGGACGTGTTCGCGAAGTGACGGCGCTCTTCACGGTTAGGATCGGGCGGCGGGCGACCGCCGCCCGTTTCGCTTCGGAGGCCGCGTGGCGATCGACAACATGTACCGCAGGCGGCGCCTCGGGCCGCCGCTCGCGGTGCGGCTCCTGCTCTCTCTTCCGCCGGCTGTCCTCTTCCCGGCGCTCGGCTTCCTCTACATGGCGTTCCTCGACCACCCGCGAAGGCCGCGGCCTCTCCTGATCTGGCTCGTCGCCCCGCTGACGGCGCTCTTCGCGACGAAGGACATCGGCCTCGCCGCCCTGCTCGTCCTCCTCGACATGCTGCTCTGGTTCGCTCTGGTGAACGCGCTCCTCACGGGCATCGGATGGCTTTTCGAGAGGTCCGGACCTCCCGTCTCCTGAGCGTCGAAGCCCTCTCGCGCCGGAGGCGCGGCGGGTGCATCATGGGAGCGAGGAACGCCGTGGAAACCCTCGTGGGTGTCGGCCACCCTACCCTCTACTGGCACGCCGTGGAAGACGGACGCATCCAGTGTGACGTCTGCCCCAAGGAATGCCGGCTGAAGGAGGGGCAGCTCGGACACTGCTTCGTGCGCGGGCGTCAAGGCGATGCGATCGTCCTCACGAGCTACGGCCGGAGCAGCGGCTTCTGCGTCGACCCGATCGAGAAGAAGCCCCTGAACCACTTCCTCCCGGGCTCGTCCGTCCTCTCGTTCGGCACGGCCGGGTGCAACCTGGCCTGTCGGTTCTGCCAGAACTGGGACATCTCGAAGTCCCGGCAGATCGACAAGCTCGCGGATTCCGCATCCCCCGAGCGCATCGCCGACTCCGCAGCCGCGCTCGGCTGCCGAAGCGTCGCCTTCACCTACAACGATCCGGTCGTCTTCATGGAATACGCGATCGACGTCGCGCAGGCTTGCCGGGAACAGGGCATCAAGTCCGTCGCCGTGACCGCGGGCTACATGTGTCCTGCGCCGCGCGCCGAGTTTTACCGCTACATGGACGCCGCGAACGTCGACCTCAAGGCCTTCACGGAGGACTTCTACCAGAAGATCTGCGGAGCGCGCCTCGGGCCGGTGCTGGAGACGCTCGAATACCTGGTGAAGGAGACGGACGTCTGGACCGAGATCACGACTCTTCTCATCCCCGGCCTCAACGACTCGGAAGAAGAGATCGACGCGATGACGCGCTGGATCGCGGACCACCTCGGGCCGGACGTGCCCCTTCACTTCACCGCGTTTCACCCGGACTGGAAGATGCGCGACCGGCCCGCGACGCCCGCCGCCACGCTCAAGGGGGCGCGTGCGATCGCGCAGAAGAACGGCCTGCATTACGTCTACACCGGGAACGTCCTCGATCCCGAGGGACAGAGCACCTTCTGCACGCGATGCGGCGCGCGGCTCATCGGACGCGATGGATACGAGATCTTCGAATGGTCCCTCGCCAAGGGCGGACTCTGCGGCTCCTGCGGAGCGCCTTGCCCGGGCATCTTCGAAGAATCTCCCGGCGCGTGGGGCTCCCGCCGCCGCCCCGTTTTCCTCGCGGCCAGATGAGAGATCGCACGCCCGCACCGCACCGGGTTCGCACGCCGGCCGTGGCGGGGACCTTCTATCCGGCGCGTCCCGGAGAGCTGGAGCGGATGGTCGACGATCTGCTCGCGGGCGCACCCATTCCCAGGGCAGCGCCGCCGCCGGCCGCCCTCGTGGTTCCGCACGCAGGCTACGTCTATTCGGGACCCGTGGCGGCGACGGCGTACGCCCGGCTGATCAGCACCGCCGCCTCGATCTCGCGCGTCGTCGCTTTCGGACCGGTCCACTACGTCCCGGTCCGCGGCG
>DATIFW010000144.1:0-9923 GCA_035455045.1 Thermoanaerobaculia bacterium
CTCGACTCGAAGACGGGCGAGGACGTCCTCGGCCTGTTCAAGGAGCTCCACCGGAAGGGCAACAGCGTCATTCTCGTCACGCACGATTCGCACATCGCCTCGTACGCCGAGCGGCGGGTCGAGCTGTGCGACGGACTGATCGTCGTCCCCGAAGCACAGGCGGCCTGATGGTCAGCGGCGCCTTTCGCGAGCGCCTGGGGGAGGCATGGATCGAGATCCGGGAGAACCTCGGGCGCTCGAGCCTGCAGGCGATCGGCGTGATTCTCGGGGTCGCGTCCGTTCTCGGCGGCTTCTCGATCTCCGACAGCCAGCGGAGGCGTTCCGACGAGCGCTGGATGAAGCTCGGCGGAATGGACCGGCTCGTCGTCCAGCAGGCGACCGCCGTGAAGGAGGGGACGCCCACGGCCCTCCAGATGGCCAACCTCGGCCTTCGGAGCGAGGACCGCGAGGAGGGCGGGGACTTGAACGCGAAGGCGGTCGAGGGCGCGACGCAGGAGAAGGGGGTCCGCGCCCGGGTCCGCTCGGCCTTCGCCGACCAGGACCGCTCCGTGCGCGGCATCGACGGAGACTACCTGCCCCTGAACGGCTACAGCCTCGAGAACGGGCGCACGTTCTCCGCCGAGGAGTACTCCGAGGGCCGGGCGGTCGCGCTGCTCGGGGCCGAGGCGCGGGCGGTGTTCTTCCCGACCGGCGAGGCCGTCGGACAGACGATCCGAATCGGCGACATCCCCGTCGTCGTCGTCGGGACCCTCGACGAGAAGGTCTTCCGCTGGCGCGAGGGCGAGCCGAACCGGTTCGCGTGGCGCAACCGCGTGATCATGGTGCCGTCCGCGCTCGTCGCGCGGCGCATGAACGGGGACCGCTGGAACCGCGTCGACCGCGTCTCGTTCCGCATCCGGGACCTGTCCGTCATGAAGACTTTCAGCGAGGGCCTCGAGTCGCTCCTGCGCGGGAACCACCGCCTGCAGGAGGACTTCCGGATCGACGACATCGCGGCGCGCGTGAGAAAGCGCCGGAGCCAGGGCGACGTCTACAACCTCATCTTCATGCTCTCGGGGATCCTCTCGCTCATCGGCGGCGGAATGGTCAACGTGAACATCCAGATGGCGACGCTCAAGGACCGGGTCCGCGAAGTGGGCGTCAAGATGGCGATCGGGGCCTCGGGACGCGAGATCTTCAAGGGCTTCATGACCGAAGCCCTCCTCGTGACGGGCCTCGGGAGCGTCGTCGGACTCCTCGGCGGCATCGCCTTCTCGAAGGTCATCACGTCGTTCCTCAAGATCCCGCTCTTCATGCAGCCCATCAGCTTCGTCTGGGCGTTCTTCCTCGCGTCAGCGTTCGGCTTCGTCTTCGCGCTCTACCCCGCGTGGAAGGCCAGCCGCCTCTCTCCGATGGAGGCGCTGCGCTATGAGTAAGAGGGGCGAGCTGCGGAGCCTCGTCATACGAGGGGGCGCTGGCGCGAGGGGAATTGACGGGAAGATTCTCCTAGAAAGTGAATGCCGCTCGGGCAACCGGCCGTTCGCGCGGGAGGCCGCATCCCGATGAGCAGCGCCCCCAATACCTTCGAAGAGAATCCTCTCGCCGTCGCCCTCGCTTCGCCGCGGCCCGAGGCGGTCCGCCGACTGTCCTGGGGAGCGAAGCTCAATCTCGTCTGGGAAGTCGTCACCGGCGGGCTCGTCGAGCTGTGGTCGCACAAGCTGCGCTCGATCCTCACGCTCACTCTCCTCATGCTCGGCGTCTTCGCCCTCGTCGTCCTCACGTCCGTCCTCGACGGCGTCCTCGACAAGGTCGGGACGGGCTTCGCGGGGATGAGCTGGGACGGCACCGTCGTGATCCAGCCGAAGACCGCGGAGACGACCGAGGAGCAGAAGCGCTTCGCGATGAGCCCGGGCCTGCGTTTCGAGGACCTCTCGCGCATCGCGGCGCCTCACCCGGGCGCGATCGCGTTCCTGCCCCGCGCGACGAAGTCGACGCGCGTGCGCGTCGCGGGGGGCACGGAGCGCATGTTCGTCACGGGCCTCACGCCCGACTACGCCCTCCTCATGAACCGCCCGATCGCGAACGGCCGTGGCCTGACGGAGGACGACCGCAAGCGGCGCTCGACGGTGGCCGTCGTCGGCGCGTCGCTCGGCGCGAAGCTCTTCGGCGGCGCCGATCCCGTAGGCCGCGACGTCCTCGTCGACGGCGTGCCGTTCCGGATCGTCGGGCTGCAGGCGCCGGTCCAGATCTTCAACGAGGAGATCTACCTCGACGCGAACGGCCTCATGATTCCGCTCGAGACGTACATGGACCGGATGGACGCGAGCCACAAGCTCACGAGCGTTGCCGTGAAGCTCCGGAAAAAGAGCGACCTCACGGAGGTCTCGGCGCTGATCCTCGGCCGGACGAAGCAGGCGCACCACGGGATCGAGGACGTCGAGATCAAGGACCTCGAGGCGGAGGCCGCGCGCTCCTGGGCCGGCTTCATGGAGGAGATGCGCGGCTGGCGTGTCGTCCTCTCGAGCCTCGCCGCGACGGTCCTCCTCGTGGGAGGCGTCGGCGTCCTCTCCGTCATGCTCATCTCGTTCGCGGACCGCAAGTACGAGATCGGGCTCCGCAAGTCGCTCGGAGCGTCGGACGGCCAGATCCTCGTGCAGTTCCTCCTCGAGGCGCTCGTCCTCGCGGCGCTCGGCGCCTCGCTCGGAACCGTCGGGGGCGCGGCCCTCTGCCGCGCGCTCTCGCCGATGTTCCCGTGGGGCCTCGTCGTGAACCCCTTCGGCCTCGCGATGGCCTGGGCGGTCGCGCTCTCTCTCGCGCTCGTCTTCGGCCTCTACCCCGCAGTGCGCGCCTCGCGCCTCTCGCCCATGGAGGCGATGCGGTAGCGGGCGTACCGCGCCGGGGCTACCAGACCGTGCAGGCGACCGGCGCTCCCGCCTGCGAGGAGAGGACCGGCGCGCGAAAGACCGCGTAGCCGCCCGCGCCGGGCGCGGCGTCGCGCACGGCCGGCACGTCGAACCGGAAGGACGCCACGCTCCCCGCCTCGACGACCACGTTGGCGGACGCTTCGCCAACCGTGCAGGGGACGCCGATTCCGAGCGCGGCACTCCGCTCGCAGACCCGGAGGACCTGGCTCGGCCCGGACGTCGTGCAGCGGAGTCCGACGTTCGCGCCCGCGGGCGCGGAGAAGAGCTCGGGCACGAGGGCGAATCCGCAGCTCCGGAGAGGGCCCGTCTGCCCGCGCGTGCAAGGCTCGGTCACGAAGCTGCCGCCTGGCGATGACGCGGGCACCGTCCCGAGGTTGTTGGCGTCCCAGCCCGAGGGAAAGGCGCAGCGGATGCGGGAGACGACGTTCCCCTGAGCGTCCGTGAAGGGCGACGGGTCGAAGATCAGATTTCCCGCGGCGTCGAGGATCGGCGTCCCCTCGCAGAGGAACTGGTCAGGGTTGAGCCGGAACGTCAGGTCGTGGGGAGACGTCGTGTCGATCCCCGTGATGTCCACCCACTGGCCCGGGATCCCGAACTCGTACTCGTCGCCCCAGCCCGCGCCGATCCCCTGGAACGCGCACGTCTGGTGCGCGGCCGTCAGCGGCGTCGTCTCGTCGTTGTGGAAGCGGTTCGTGTCTTCGAGGCAGAACGCGCGCTTGCTTCCGGGCGCGCCCGCGAAGCCGAACGTGCCGTAATGCGAGAAGTGATAGTGGCCGTGGCACGGACTGAACTCGAAGGCCCGGCTCAGGACCCACGGGTTCGCGGGGTCGAACACGTCGCCGATGTGGACCGGCTGCGTGCCGTCGTTGCGCGCGACCGCCGAGAACGTCAGGAGCCGGCGCCAGCCGGGCGCCGAGATGACTCCCTCGTCCAGCTCGCACGAGCCGGGCGTGAAGAACCGGTAGATGAAGCGCCGCTCCTCCTCCATCGCCGGGGTCACGACCGCGAGATCGGCGCCGGTCGGGTTCGTGATCGTGCCCACGCGGACCTGGGCCGCGACGTCGGCGTCCCACGGCACTCGCGTGAAGCGCATGCTCGTGCGCACGGGTCCCACGTGGCGCGTGAGCGCCTCGGAGCAGGACTCCTTCGGAAACGTCGTGATGTGGCAGGTCCGGTTCTGGCCGCCGCACGTGTCGTCGTAGAAGTAGTACGTGTTCTCCTCGAAGACGCTCCCGGGCGGATACTCGTCCTCGTCCATGCAGGCATAGCCCGTCCTCTCGAGCAGGAGCTCGGGATCCACCGGCAGGATGAAGGGCTCGTCCCACGTTCCGAAGAGCGCCCCGAGGTGGGGCTCGACGGCGCCGGGCGACGTCGTGTCCGTCAGGATGTGGCTCCGGAACGAGTAGCCCACCGACACGACGTCGTGACCTGCGAGGCTCTGCCGCGCCGCGGGCCCTGCGAGCGAGATCTCCCACACGTCCTGCGGCGGGAGCGGAAGCGGCCCCTTGCCGTGCGGGTTCGCGGACCACGATCCCGAGTAGAAGAACTGGCGGAAGACGAGGCGGTAATTCGTGAGCCGTACCTGGCGCGATGCCCGGTCCCGCCAGAAGCTCCCCGGCTGCGCGAGCGCCTCGGCGGCGGCCTGCTCGCGCAGCGGCCCGGCCGGGATCTCGTCGAGGAGAACGCCCACCGAGGATGCCATCTCGATTCGGACGAGCGCGCCCGGATCGGCGGCCGGCGCCAAGCCCTGTGCGGCGCCCTTCGCGGCCGCCACGGCAGCCAGCAGGACGACCAGGGGGCCGTTCGTGGTCCGTCGCATGCAATCCCTCCCTCGCGCTTTTCCTGAGATCCTATCTCAACCGCGGCGAAGGCCCGAGAGGGCGCTCGCTAAGATGCCTCGATGAGCCGTACGAACGTCCACGCCGCGAACGCGCGCTCCCTGCGCGCGGCGGCGGTGCGGCTGCGCCGGGGCGAGCTCGTGGCCTTCCCCACGGAGACCGTCTACGGCCTCGGCGCGAACGCGCTGGACGAGAAGGCGGTCGCGAAGATCTTCGAGGCGAAAGGCCGCCCGCGCGACAACCCGATGATCGTGCATGTAAACGATATGAAGATGCTTCGAAAGGTGGCCAAGACGCCGCCGCCCCGCGCGAAGGCCCTTCTCGCGCGTTTCTGGCCCGGCCCTCTGACCCTCATACTTTCTAAGAAATCTTCGGTCCCTTCTTCCGTCACCGCAGGCCTCGCCACCGTGGCCGTCCGGATGCCGCAGGGCCTCGCGCGCGACCTCGTCCGCCTCGCGGGCGTGCCGATCGCCGCGCCCAGCGCGAACCTCTCCGGACGCCCCAGCCCGACGACGGCGGCACACGTCGCCGACGATTTCCCGGAGGTCTTCGTCCTGGACGGCGGCCCGACGAAGCACGGGCTTGAATCCACGGTGATCGCACTCGACCCGCCGAGGATCCTGCGGGAAGGGGCTATTCCGGGGGATCTTCTTAGAAAGATGATTCCAGGGCTTCGGTTTGCCGCTTCGAGCAGACCTCGGTCTCCGGGCAGCGGCGCTTTTTCTTCGAAAGTGAACGAACCCGTGGCTGGGCGCCGGCGCACCTCGACGAGTGGCGCCGCGGCAGCCAGTCCGGATTTCCTTTCCAAGAAGATCTTCGGGGTCTCTTCGGACGCCGCCCAAAGCCCCGGCACGAAGTACAAGCACTACGCGCCGTCGCGTCCCCTCATTCTCTTTCGAAGAAAAGAAGACCTCGCGGCCTACTTCGCTAGCCACCCGCAGTCGCTCGTGGTTTGCCCCGCCAGTCTTTCTTCTCTTTTTCCGAAGCAGAGATTTCTTTCTCTCGGCAACTCTTCCGAAGAGATCGCACGCGCGCTGTTCGCCGCGCTGCGCACGCGCCGGCGCGGGAGCGAGCTGCTCGTCCTGGCGGTTCCACGCCGCGGGCTCGGCCGGACGATCATGGACCGCCTCGAGCGCGCCGCGACGCGGATCGTCTGAAGCGCCTACCCCGCCGCCACGAACGCGCTCGGGAAGCGGGCCAGCAGGGCGACGGCGTCGACCACTTCGCGCAGATCGACGCACTCGCCGATCTTGTGCGTGTTCTGCTCGATGCCCGGTCCGATCCCGAGCATGGCGGGGTGCTTCACGGCGCCCGACGTCACCCAACGTTTGCGCGGGGGGACGGCGATCGACGTGTCGTCGACGCGCACCGGGAAGCCGACGCCGTCCGTCGAGAAGATCCAGCGATCGACGCGCGGCTCCTTGCGGAGGGCGCCGCGCTGGCCCCCGGCCCCGACGTGCGGGGTGACGACGCCGCGATACGCCGCGACGGCGGCCTGGATCGCCGGATGCTCCTCCGGCGTGAGCCAGCCCATGTAGATCTGGGGGTTGCCGAGGACGAACCCGCTCCACGTCGGCTCGTCGTAGGTGGGCACCGTGACGTCGACGGTCAACCCCGCGGCCCGCGCGGCGGCCACGGCGGGAAGACCCTCGACGTCGGCGAGCGCCTTCTCTGGCGTCTCCCCGATCGTGAGGCGCCGGTCGAAGCGGAAGACGAAGCGCTCGGGGACCGCGCAGTCGCTCGGGGTATCGAGGCGGGCCCACGAGGCCGTGCGCGTGCCGTGCCCGAGAAACGCGTGGTCGAGGAAGCCGTCCCGCGCGTCGTAGCGCCTCGCCGCCTCGACGAGGATGGGAGCTCCCCACTCCAGCGGGTTCTTCCCCTCCCACGGCATCGATCCGTGGCAGGACTTCCCGGTCACGCTCACCTGGATCTGCATGCGGCCGCGCTGGCCGCGGTAGATCCCGAGAGCCCCCTTCGCGGAGTCGCCCGTGCCCTCCGTGAGGATGACCGCGTCCGGGACGAGCTCCGGCCCGGCGCCGGGCAGGATCTTCCGCACGAGGAACTGCGGCCCGCCGCCGTCGTTGTCCTCTTCGGTCACGGTCGCATACGAGCGGACGATGGCGCCGCGCAGCGAGCCCTCGGGCGCGAGCTCCAGGAGGATCTTCGACGCCACGACCTGCGCCACGACGCCCGAGAGCTGGTCGGCGGAGCCGCGGCCGAAGACGAGGTTGCCCCACTCGGATTCTGGCGGCAGGTACCCCAGCTCGCGCTTGAGGAAGTCGCGCTGGAGGCGCGCGGGGTCGAAGAGGCCGTCGTAGGCGTCGACGCCGCCGGTCTTCTCCTTCCACGCCGGCCGCAGGGCGTTCACGGTGTCGGTGTGCCCGTCGAAGTAGACGACGCGCTTGTCCTGCGCGGGGACGCCGTCGGCGGGGTCCTCGAGCGCCCAGACAAGGTTGCCGTAGCCGTCGTAACCGACGTCCTCGGGGCGGCGGACGGCGCCGGTCTCGACGATCATGCGTTTCAGGTACTCGAGGCGGGGCTTCTCGTGGTTCGAAAGGCCGCAGCTCGGGTCGCCGCCGGCGTCCTTCGGCCGGTCGACGTAGTCGGCCGGGATCCGAATGACCTCCTTGAGGATCTTCTCCGCGATCGGCCGGTAGCGGGCCGCCAGGTCGGCCACCCGGGTGTCGAGGTCGCTCATCGTCTCTCTCTCCCTTCGCTCACAGCGCCGCGAGCCTCCGGCCGAGATCCGGCACCTTCGCCGTCGCGAGCGCCGCCATCACGACGTAGACTTTCCAGTTGGCCTCCCGCGCGACGTTCTCCGCGTGCGAGGCCATGACACCGGGCGAGACTTCGGCTCCGATGTCGGCGGGAAGGCAGTGCATGTAGAGGGCGGCGCCCCCTCGCGTCTTCTTCATGCGGCTCTCGTCGCAGATCCAGGCGCGGTGCCGCGCGTTCGAGGCCAGGGCTTCCTTCTCGATCTCCCCCATGCGCTTGCCGTCGCGCGCGCGGTTCGCCTCGACGCGGGCGAGCATGAGGTCGAAGGGACCCCAGCTTTTCGGATACACGGCGTCGGCACCCTCGAACGCCTCGTCCATCGAGGAGACCGTTCGGAACGAGCCGCCCGAGGCGGCGGCGTGCGAGGCCGCGGACGCGAGGCACGGCTCCATCAGCCGATACCCCTCGGGGTGCGCGAGCGTCACGCGGGCTCCGAAGCGCGTCAGCAGCATGATGAGCCCCTGGGGCACCGAGAGGGGCTTGGCGTAGCTCGGCGAGTAGGCCCACGACACGGCGATGCGCTTGCCCTCGAGGCCCTCGGGGAACTTCTCGCGCAGCCAGCAGAGGTCGGCGAGCGTCTGGGTGGGATGGTCGATGTCGCACTGGAGGTTGACGACCGGAACGCGGCGCCCGTCGCGCGTCGCCGCGAGGTAGGCGTCGATGCCCCGCTTCACGTCGCGCATGAACGCGTTCCCCTCGCCGAGGATCAGGTCGTGCCTCACGCCCAGCGCGTGCGCGTTCATGCCGAGCATGGCGCCGGTCTCTGCCGCGGTCTCGCCGTGCGAGACCTGCGTGGACGAGCCGTCCACGATGACCGGGTGCATGCCCAGCCGTGCCGCGGCGCCCGCCCACGCCGATTTCGTCCGCGTGGAGTTGTCGAAAAAGAGCGCGTAGGCGAGCTCGTGGGGCAGGAGAGCCGTCTTCTTTCCCGCACGATCCAGCGCGGCGAAGCGCTCGGCGACGGCGAGGAGCTGGGTCAGCTCCGCCGTCGAGTAGTCGTCCGTCAGGAGAAGGCTCCGGCCCAGCAGGCCGGAGAGAACGTCGTGGTCGGCGGCGGCTGTCTTCACGTGAGCTCTCCAGAGAGTTGCGGTGCGGTCCGGGGCGATCCGGAAACTTCCGGGAACATGGCCGTCAGCCACGAGACGGCGTTCGGCGCGAAAAGCCCGGTCAGGATCGCGCGGAGCGAATGGTAATGCCCGAGGGCCACGACGTACCCCTCAGGCGGCGACGGCGAGAGGAGGCGCGTCTCCTCCGGGGCCGCGGCTTCGGCGGACGCGAACCGCAGCTCCGCGACGCCGTCCCGGAAGAGCGCGGAACCGTCCAGTCTCACGAGGAGCTCCAGGTCGCGGCCCGCCCAGCGCCCGCGCGCGGCGAGCGAGCCGTCGTCCTCGCGCCGGACGAGGAAGCCGGGGCGCGGCGCGTCGGCCAGAAAGGACGCGAGAGACCCGAACAGGCGGGGCTTCTCGATGTAGGGGCCGCCGTCCTCGGGGCAGAAAACGTCGCAGTTCCCGCAGTCGTTGCAGGCGTCGGCCCAGTTCGCGAGCTGGTGCGGGGACGACTTCGGCCCGCCCGCCGTGAACGTCCGCTCGTCTCCGGGCAGGAGGCGACCGTTTTGGACGACGAGGTCGCGGAAAGCGATCGTCCGGGGCGGCGTCTCGTACGAGAAATTCGCGTCGTTCGGGCAGACCGGGACGCACTTGTCGCAGTTGATGCAGTCCAGGAGGTGGAGGTGCGATCCGATCTTGCGCGGCGGCCGGCCGGTCTTCAAGGCCCTGTAGCGCTCGGCCGCGAGAGACTCGCGGGCCGCGAGGCGATGGTTGTGGAGGGACGCTCCGGCGACGTCGCCGCCCGCCCCTCCGGCACGGGCCCGGATGAAATCCGGGATCGCCGCCGTGCCCGATTCGCGCATCGCCCCGGCGAGAGCTTCCGCCTGCCGATGGAGGCGCTCGTAGCCGCCGGGCCGCAGGAGGTCCGTGCAGCTCGTGACCGGCACGAAGCCGCACGCGACGGTGCTCGCCACGTTGGCCGAGTCGACTCCGGCCGAGAACGAGATCGGAAACGCCGCGCCCAGCTCGTCGCGGAGCCTCGAGCCGAGCGTCAGCGCGAGGACGTGCAGCGGCTCGCCGGAGAGGTACGCCTCTTCTCCCGGCATGAAGTCGGCGGGATTCACGACGACGAGCGTGTTCGTGAGCTTCACGCCGAAGCCGAGGCCGAGCCGGGCAGCCTCGCCCGACAGCTCGCGAGCGATCGAGACAGCGTCGTTCCACTGTAGGTCCTTCTCGAAAGCCGCACGGCGTAGCGCGATATGGGTGTATCCGAGGCGGCCATGGAGGATCTCCTTGACCTCCTCGTAGCCGAGGAGCGTCGGGTTCAACTTCACGATCGTGTGAAGGCCGAGCTCCGAGAG
>DATIFW010000145.1:0-12254 GCA_035455045.1 Thermoanaerobaculia bacterium
CGCGTCATCTTCGACCTTCGCCCGTCGATCCTCGACGACCTCGGCCTCCTGGCCGCCGTGCGCTGGTACGCCGCGCGCCACATCGAGCCGCTCGGGATCGCCGTCCGGTGCGAGTTCGAGGACGTGGAGAGCCGCGTGCCCAAGGAAGTCGCGACCGCGGTCTTCCGAATCCTGCAGGAAGCTCTCCTCAACGTCGCCCGCCACGCGAAGGCCGAGAACGTCCTTCTCCAGATCGCCGCCGACGAGAACCGGCTGCTCATCGAGATCGAGGACGACGGCCAGGGGTTCGACCCGAAGAGCGTCGAGCTGCCGTCCGAGACGGGCCGCGGTCTCGGCCTTCTCGGCATGCGGGAGCGCGTGGAGATCCTCGGTGGGAAGATGAGCCTCGATTCCGCGCCCGGAGAGGGCGCCCACATCACGCTCGAGATTCCGATTCCGAGAGGGGTTCTCCATGCCTAGGACGCGCGTCGTGATCGCGGACGACCACGCGCTCATGCGCGAAGGCGTGCGGGCCCTCCTCCAGAAGGCCGACGATCTCGAGGTCGTGGGCGAGGCCGAGGACGGACGGCAAGCGATCGACCGCTGCGTCGAGCTCGAGCCCGACGTCCTCCTGCTAGACATCGCGATGCCGAATCTCGGGGGTCTCGAAGCCGCGCTCGAGATCCGCAAGCTCTGCCCGAAGACGAAGATCATCGTCCTGACGCAGTACGAGGACCGCGAGTACGTCGCGCGCTTCCTCAAGATCGGCGCCTCGGGCTACGTCCTGAAGAAGGCCGCCGGCGCCGAGCTGGCCTCGGCGATCCGCGCGGTCGCCAAGGGCGGGCTCGTGCTCGCTCCCGAGGTCGCGCGCGTCGCCCTGGAAGAGCGCGAGGCCGCGGCTGCCGGCACGGAGACTGTCGACGCCTACGAGACCCTCACCGACCGCGAGAAGCAGGTCCTGAAGCTCGTGGCCGAGGGGCGCAGCAACAAGGAGATCGCCGAGCTGCTCGGGATCGGCGTGAAGACGGCGATGTCCCACCGAGAGCACGTCATGGGCAAGCTCGGCGTCCACGGGCGAACGGAGCTCATCCGCTTCGCCCTTCGCCGCGGAATCATCCAGGCGTGAGGGAGGGGCTCAGCGCGTGACGCGCGCGGGCGCCTTTTCCAGCTTCCCGGCTCCGAACGGCTTCAGAGCCTTCCGGCACATCGCGTGGATGAAGAGCGCGATGCCGACGAAGGGAAGGAACATCACGAGGGTCGCGCCGAAGACGGGCGCCCCGAGGAGCATGAGAAGGAGCGGGAGCTTCAGGTACCGGTCGGAGCTCGTCCCGGGGAGGACGCCGGCCTTTCCGCTCACCGTCGCGAGCTCCCAGCTCTTCTGGTTGAAATAGAACCCGCCCGGGACCCTGCTCAAGCCTTCGAACCGTTTCATGGAGTGCTCCTTTGTCCTTCTTCTTTCGATGGGCCGTGTTCTCGATTCAGCGCGTCCCGTGCGCGGGCTCGGCGGCCTTCGCGGCCTTGTCGAGGCCCGCCACCTTGCGGAAGCCGGCCACGGCGAAGAGCGCGAAGCCGACGAACGGCAGGAAGACGACGAGCGTGGCGCCGAGCACGGGAGCCGCCGCCAGCATCGCGAGCGTCGGAACCTTCAGATAGCGGTCTTCCGCCTCGCCGGGGAGGAGGCCCTTCTTTCCGTTGACGGTCACGAGGTCCCACGTCTTCCGGTTCAGGTAGAAGCCCCCGTCGACCCTGTTTCCGCCTCTGTTTTCCTTCTTTTCGTTTCTCATGACGCCCTCCTTGCTCCTGACACCGACAATGTGGGGCCCGGGCGGCTTTTCCTCAATCGGGACGGGACCGGGGTCGCGCGGAAAAAACTCCCGAGGTCCGCCGGACAGTTTCCGGAGAAGGGCCGGAAAGAGTCCGGAGGAGCCGAAAGAGCCCGGATTCCCTAGATCAGGCCGACGGCGCGCGAGGCGAGAACCGCGACCACGAGGAGCGAGATGAGGGACTGGAGCATCGTGAGGACCTTCGCCCACCGCGAAAGGACCGGCGTATCCGTCGGGGAAAAGGCCGTGCTGTTGTTGAACGCGATGAAGAGGTAGTCCACGAACCGGGGCGTCCAGTCCGCGGGACCGGGCGATCCGTCCATCATCTGGGGAAAGAAGAAATCTCCGTCGGTGTGCGCGCCGCGCTCGTCCCGCTCGTGCGGTCCGCCCGCGTCGAGCCGCCAGTACCAGAGCGCGAAGACCAGCACGTTCGCGATCCAGAGGCACGCGGCGGACCTCGCGAGCTCGGCCGGCGTCTCGCTCTTTCTCGGCAGGCCTGCGATGAGGAGCACGAGCGAGCCGACGAGCGCGATCGTCACGACTCCGCTCACGGCGTAGCCGAGCCTGCGGGTAAGCGACTTCTGCCCCGCGCGATGGGCAATGATGGTCGGCACGACGAGGACGGCCACGACGGCGAGGAGCACCCATCGAGGGCCGACGGTGAGCGTCCGCGGCAGGGCGAAGTTGAGCACGCCCAGCGCGAGCAGGGTGAGGAGGATGGGCCAGCGGGGCTCGGCCTGCGGGTTCACGACGTGATTCCCGCTTCGAGGCTGGCACGCCGCGTCTGAGCATCGGACATGACGCGATGTTACGCGGTGCCGGAGGCGAGCGCGTAGGCGAAACCAGATCGCCACCTCTTCGGCGATCACCTCGCCTCGAGCCACGGCGCGCTCGAAAAAAAAACGGCGCCGAAGTGACTTCACTCCGGCGCCGGCGAGAAACTGTTTCTCGAGGGACTTAGTAGCGGCGTCCGCCGCCGCCGCCGTAGCCACCGCCGCCGCCGCGGTTCTCCTGGGGCTTGGCCTGATTCACCTTGAGGGCGCGGCCATCGTTGTCGCGGCCGTTCAGGGCTCCCATCGCCTTCTGGGCGTCGTCGTCCGACATCTCGACGAAGCCGAAGCCCTTCGAGCTGCCGGTGTCGCGGTCGGAGATGACGCGCGCGGATTCGATGTTGCCGAAGGGTTCGAACAGGGCACGGAGGGTGGAGTCGTTGACGGAATAGGACAGGTTTCCAACGTAGAGCTTCATGGGGATCCTTTGTTGAACACGTCGTCCGAGGGACGCGTGCGGTTGGCAGATGGTGATGAGAGGTACGAAAGATGGTCGACGGGGACCTTTCGGTCTCGGTCCGCTCCGTCAGGTCAAGAAAGGGCGAACGAGGGAAGTATAGCGTACATCGGCCCGCTTCTATAATCGTGGGTTCGGCGGAGGTCGGATGGCGTTGACCCCTCTCGTGGACGGGATTCGGGGCCGGCTGCGCCACGCGGCCCTGCCTTTTCTTCTGGCGCTCTTCGCGGCGGCCCCGCGCGTGGAAGCCGTGCTCGAGTTTCCTCTTCCCGCGAACAAGCTCCCGAGCTACATCGCGGTGGGATCGGACGCCGCCCTCTGGTTCACGCAGGTCGACCGGATCGGGCGCATCTCCACGGGCGGGGTGGTCACGGAGCACGCGGTCGGCTCCGTCTTCAACCCTCAGGGCATCGTCTCCGGGCCGGACGGCGCCCTCTGGTTCGCCGACTCCGCCCGAATCGGACGCCTGACGACGGCCGGAGGGCTCACGTTCTTCGCCGTGAGCGGCGGCCCGCACGGGATCGCGACGGGGCCGGACGGCGCTCTCTGGTTCACGGAGTCGGGCGGGAATCGGATCGGACGGATCACGACCGCCGGAGTGTTCACGGACTACCCCATCCCCTCGGCGAACAGCCTGCCGCAAGGGATCGTCGCCGGGCCCGACGGAGCGCTCTGGTTCACGGAAACCGCGAAGGACCGGATCGGGCGCATCACGACGGGCGGGACGGTGACCGAATTCCCGACTCCGACCGCGGGGTCCGCTCCGGTCGGCATCGTCGTGGGCTCCGACGGCAACCTGTGGTTCACCGAGTCGAATGCCCAGAAGATCGGACGTATCACCACCGCCGGGGTCATCACGGAATTCCCGATGCCTGTCGTCACGCGCCGCTTCGACATCGCCTCGGGTCCGGACGGCGCTCTCTGGTCCACCGGTTACGACGACGACAAGATCGCGCGCATCACCACGGCGGGAGTCGTCACCGAGTTCCTCGTTCCGACGGCGAACTGCGGGCCTCTGGGCATCGCCGCGGGCCCCGACGGCGCGCTGTGGTTCACCGAGTTCCAGGTCGGCAGGATCGGGCGGCTCGCCCTCGGAAAGACGCCTCCTCCCCAGATCGGACCGGAGTTTCCGCTCCCGACGACCGGCTTGCCGTACAAGATCACGCAGGGCTCAGACGGCGCCCTCTGGTTCGCCGAGACGGACCGGATCGGACGCATCACGACGAGCGGCGGCCTCACGGCATTTGCGATCGGTCTCGTCTTCAACCCGCACGGTATCGTGACAGGACCCGATGGCGCGCTTTGGTTCACGGAGTCAGGGTCGAACCAGATCGGGCGTCTGACGACGGCGGGAGGGCTGACCCATTTCACGGTTCGCGGCGGACCCGAGGGGATCGCCGCGGGTCCGGATGGAGCCTTGTGGTTCACGGAGTCGAGCGGGAATCGGATCGGACGGATCACGACGGCTGGGACCTTCACAGGGGACTACCCGATCCCCACGGCGAACAGCACGCCGCAGTCGATCGTGGCCGGTCCCGACGGCGCCCTTTGGTTCACGGAAGTTGCCAACGACAGAATCGGGCGCATCACGACGGCCGGCGCCGTGACCGAGTACCCCACGCCGACCGCGGCGTCCGGGCCCTACGGAATCGCCGTCGGTCCCGACGGCAATCTGTGGTTCACCGAGTCGAACGCGAGCAAGATCGGGCGCCTCACCACCGTCGGCGTCTTCACCGAGTTCCCCCTTCCGGCGACGACGCGCATTTTCGACATCGCCGCCGGCGCCGACGGTGCCCTTTGGTTCACCGAGTTCGACGGCAACAGGATCGGACGCATCACCACCTCGGGCGGCATCCTCGAGTTCCTGATCCCGACCGCTGACAGCGGACCCTACGGGATCACGCCCGGCCCCGACGGAAATCTCTGGTTCACGGAATTCCGCAGCTACAAGATCGGCACCGTCGCGCCGCCGGCCCCCGTTCCGGGAGCGCCCTTCCACACGGTCACACCGTGCCGGATCTCCGATACGCGAAACCCCGCCGGGCCGTATGGCGGACCTGCGCTCGTGGCGAACACCGACAGGCTCCTCACGCTCCCGGGGCGCTGCGGCATCCCCTCCGGAGCCCGGGCGGTCACCGCGAACGTCACGGTGACGCAAGGCACCGCGGCGGGCAGCCTGAGCCTCTTCCCGGCCGGCTCGGCGCCGGGCGCCGCCACGACGATCAGCTACGGCGCCGGGAGCACGCGCGCGAACAACGCCCTCCTGTCGATCGGCACGGACGACGCCGTTTTCGTCCACTGCACGCAGGCGTCAGGCACCGTCCACCTGATCGTCGACGTCGACGGCTACTTTCAGTAGCTGGCGCGCCGGAGACCCCGTGCGATTACGGATCAGGCCGTAACGGGCACCAGGCTCAAATAGTGCCGGAACCATTCGCGCGCCAGACGAGAAGCTTCGGCGAGCGCGCCGGGGGCGGCGAACAGATGCGTTCCACCCGGGACGACCTGGAGCGATTTCGGCGCGCGGATCTTCGCGAGCGCCTCCCGGTTTCCGTCCATGATCTGCCAGTCGTGCTCGCCGACGAGGAGCAGCGTCGGAGCTTCGACGCTCTGCAGCGCCGCTCCGGCGAGATTCGGGAGCCCGCCGAACGATACGACCGCCCGCACCACGAGCGGCCGTGTCGCGGCCGCCACGAGAGCCGCGGCGGCGGCCGTCGAGGCTCCGAAATACGCGATCTGAAGGTCGCGCGTCCCCTCTTCCCTCAGGAGCTCGTCGGTGACATCCACGAGGCGCCCCGCGAGCTGCTTGATCTCGAATCGCGGCCCCGCGATCTGCTCGTCGAGCCTCTCCTCCGCGGGCGTGAGCAGATTGCAGACCGCCGCGCCGATTCCGTCCTCCGTCAGCGCTTCGGCCACGGCGCGATTCGCGGAGCCGTGTCGCCGGTTCCGGTTCCCGTGGCAGAACACCACGATTCCGTCCGCGAGCCGGGGGACTGAAATCTCCGCCGTGAGCTCGATCTCTCCAGAGGGCACTTTCATCAGGTCTTTGTAAAGGTGCCTGTCGCTTGTAATTTTTCTCGCCAGCATGGTCACCGCCCTGCGAGGTCGAACCTCGCGGCTTGAACTTCGCAAGATCGGCGCCAGAAAGGCCGATTTCGGCGCCTTACTTCGGCGGGCTCCGTCGGGCCACGATGCTGTTGCCGTCGTTCGAGGCGTTGTTGACGTTCACGGCATAGCAGTACGCGATCAGGGAAGGGTCGTCCGTGGTCAGGCCGAAGACCGCGATGATGTCGTCGCCCGCGATCGGGACGGGCACCTGCTGCCACGCGACGGCCTGCAGGTTCAGTGTGCTGGATGCCGTGGTGCGCGCGCCATTCGTGAACGCGTGGAAGTCGACTCGCACCGACGAGGCGATGGGCGCGAGGCTCAGGCAGCCGAAGTTCGCGCGGTTGCCGGCGTTGTTCTGGATGCCGGGCGCCACGAAGATCGCGCCGGGGGCGAGCGAAGATGGAAGGATCGCGTCGTCCGGGAGAAGCCCCGTGACCGGCGTCGTGTAGCGGCCGTTCGGACCGTCGACATAGACCTCGACGACCGCGATGAAGACCTTCGACGAGCCCTCGGTGAAGACGAGGCCTCCGCCGCCGGTGAACCCGAAGACGTCCTGAAGGAAGTTGTCCCAGCGCCGGAAGCCTCCCGCGGCGAGCGCGATGGTCTGCGTGGGCGGGGCCCCGGCTGCCGTGGTGAGCTGCACCTCGACGACGATGTCGAACGAATTCGGGTTGTAGAGCGTGACCTTCGTCTTGAAGAAAGCGCCGAACAGGCCTTGCGTGTTCGCGACGGAAGGAAAGACGTAGGAGCTGCCGACGAGGGCGTTCGGGAGACGGCCGGATTCGGCGCCTGCGGGGAACGCGCTTCCCACCGCGACGGCGCCGGCAGCCACGAGCGAAAGGAGACGCAGGGAAAACTTCATCCTCTACTCCTGAAGACGGGGAGAGTTTGCGCGATCCGGTTGCACCATTATGCGCTCCGGAGGCGAAGGCCGAGGGGTCCCGAAGTCGTTCCCCCGCCGAATCAGAAGGCCGCGCGGAGCGTCAGGAGCCCTTCGTCCGGATGGATGACGCCTCTCCGCGTCGTCGCCTCGTGACGCGAGTACTCGACGGTGAGGTCGAGGCCGCGCACGACGCCGAGGCGGAAGCCGTAATCGTATTTGCGCCAGTCCCATCCGAAGGACGGAGCCACGAAGCCGGGGGGCAGATCGAAGAGGTTGTCGAGGTACGAGACGCGCACCGAGGGCTCGATCCAGTTGACGACGGACTGGTCACCGGACGCGAAGAGGCCAGGGAGCGCGATGCGCACGGAGGCTTCGATCTCGTACCCTTCGCGCTCGAGGCCGGCGATGGACTGCTTCACGCCCTGCCCGAAGAGGTGCACCGGGCCGAAGCGCGCCTCGAGGTTGAGGCCGTACTCGTACTTCTCCGTCCCGTGAAAGGGCAGGGGATTGTTGAAACCTTCCAGGACTTCGAGATCGCCCGAGTAGAAGGTGCCGTGCAGCGGGACGTACGGGGCGAGATCGCGCCGAAAATACCAGCCGAGGAGGTCGACGCCGTCCCGGCGGTTCTCGCCCCAGTTGAAACGCAGCCCCACGCCGCCGCCGACCTGAAAGCGGCCGGAAAAATTCACGTCCGTCGCCATCGTGTCGTAGAGGATCGGGATGCCCGAGCCGTAGACGACCGGCACCGTGGAGCCGACGGTGCGCTCGGGGGTCCCGTTGTCGCCGGCCAGCGCGTTCGGATCGCGGAAATAGAGCGGCGTGCCGCCGGTGGCGCTCGCCCGCCAGTAGACGTGCGGCCCGAACGAGCCGCCCGCCTCGGCCCCCGTCTCCTCGAAGCGGTTCACGGCCGTTCCCCACAGGCCGTAGCTCTCGAGACGCCGCGTGATCTGCTTGGCGAACCGCGGCGCCTTGCCCAGCTCGAGATAGACGGTCGTGCCCGGCATTTCCCTCAACGCTTCCCACTTCCTCCCGAACCGCAGGAAGGCCTCGCGCACGAAGATGCGGTCGGAACTGGACGTGGGATTGCGGTTGTAGAGGTCGAGGAAGTGGACGACGACTTTCGCGAGGATGTCGGGCGTGAGATCGCCCTCGGCCGCGAGGGCGATGTTTGAGACCTCCGCGGAGGTGTGAGGCGAGACGGTCTCGAGGACGACCGGGGACGGCGTACCCGTATTCGCGACCGGGAAGGCGATTGCGGTCGAGGTGCGCGCGTTCACTTTCATCTCCACCTTCAGGCGGAAGCGGCCGGAGTCGGTGGCGAGGGCGTCCGCGCCGAGCAGCGAGTCCTGGGCGAATGCGGCAGGCGCGACGAGGACGAACGCCGGACCGATCGCGCGTAGGAGCCGCCGCATGAAGCCTCCCGTGAAGCCGCGTCGATTCTACTTGGGCGTTTCGAGCTGTTTTTTCAGCGCGGCGACCTGGCGCTCGGAGACCTGCTCCTTCGGGAGCGCTGCGGCCCACGCGAGAGCCTCTTCCAGGGTCTTTCGCGCCGCCTGGGGATCCCCCTTGTCCGCGTAGATGCGGGCGCGGGCCTGCAGGATGACGAGCTTCCGCGGGCCGTAGGAGCGCGCGAGCGCGCGGTCGGAAGCCGCGAGGGCGTCATCGTACTTCTTCATGGCCCGGTACGCGAGGGCGAGGCGCGCGGGCGGGTTGTAGTCGTCCGGAAAGTCGCGCTCGGAGGCCTCGAGCATGGGGATTCCGCGCTCGGGCTGGCCCAGCTCGAGATAGGCCGTGATGCGGTGCGGATCGAACGCGGCGCGACCTTCCGCGGTCTTCGCCTTCGCGGCCTCGCCTTCGAGATAGGACGCCAGCTCCTCGAGGACTTTCTTCTTGCCGGCCGCGTCCCCCGCCGAATCGCGCTGCGCTGCGAGCGTCAGGAAGAGACCCGAGACGTCGTCGGCGGCGAGCCCTTTGCGAGTCCCATGGAGGACCTGTTCCGCTGCGGCCGTGAGGTCCGAGACGAGCGCGGGCCTCGCGGGAAGTTTCTCGTCGAGCTCGAGCGCGCAGTCGAGGCCCGAAGCCGCGACGTTCGCGGCGGACGGCGACGCCTTGAGGTGCGGAAACGCCTCGCGGGCGACCGCGGCGCACGTCTCGGGCTGGTGACTCGCGGAAAGCGCGTAGAGGAGCGACTCGACGGTGCGCGGGTACGACGGCGAGGACGTGGCCATGCCCTTCAGGGCCTCGCGATAGGCCTCGGCCGCATCCTGGTTTCGGCCGGCCGAATAAAGGGCGTCGGCCTTCGCGAGGGTTTCGTCGGGCTTCCGGCCGTCCGGACCGTAGCCCGCGGCGCGCGCCCCGTCGTCGAGGATGCGCTGGAGCTGCGATGCGGTCGCGGCGCCGACGTACTTGAGGACCACCTTCTCGGCCATGGGATCGAGGACGAAGAGGGTGGGCGAAGCCTGGATCGGGTATTTCGCGAGAACGGCCGCGTTCTCGCGCTTTTCCGTATTGATGGAGAGCCAGACGAACCGTCCGGCCTGCCGCCCGAGCGCCTTGTCCGTGAAGACGAAGGCCCTCATGGCGCGGCACGAGTGTCACCAGGGCGCCCAGGTCTCCAGGAAAATCGGCTTGCCTTCGGCGCGTGCGAGCGCGAGGGCCTTCGGGTAGTCGTCTGCGATGAAGGGCAGGACTTCTTTCGGCGTGGAAGCGAGCGAGGGGGCGAAAGCCGCGAGAAGCGCCGCGAGGATCGCCGTCGAAGAGGTCGTTCTCATGCGGGGACTATACGGCCCGAGGCGCTCGCGGGTTGCTCAACGGATCGTCGATAGAGCCTTCTCCGTCTCGGCGAGCAGCGCATCCGGGCCGACGGGCGCGCCCGTGGCCTGGGTCATCCAGAGATCGGGGGCGATGTTGCCGAGCTTCGCGATGCGCTCGAACTCGGGGCCGATCGCTCCCGCCTTTTCCATCCGCCGCTCGACCTGGAACGCGATCATGTGGCCGATGGAGTAGTCCGGCAGATACAAAAACGCGTCGATCATGTGCGAGTAGATCGCGAGGAGCGTCACGTCCTTCTCGCCGAGGACGGGCGCGTAGAACCGGTTCCACACGTCGCGCGCGATCGCGAGCGTCGCCGCCTTCAGCTGGGCGGGCGTCGCGTCGGGGTGCTCGTACATGAAGTGCCAGACGCCCATGTCCACGAGACCGACCCCCGCGATCTCGTACGTGCCCCAGAACGCGTCGAGCGTTTTCTCCGCCAGGGCCTTCTCCGAGGGCTTCGCGAGCCCGAGGAGCTCGAGGTCGTGGCCCTGGAAGACGAACGCGAGCGCCTCGGTGAAGGCCGTGTTCGGCACGCCCTTCAGGAGGGGCTCGTCGACGTCGTAGAGGGAAAACGTCTGCTCCACGTTGTGCCCCATCTCGTGGACCGCGATGTTGTAGCCCTTGTAGTTCATCCCGTCCTTCTCGACGCGCGTCCTCAGGTACGCCTTGTAGCCCTTCAGGGCCGCGCCCGACGCGTGGCCCGAGCCACGCGCCGGATGCACCTCCATGCGCGCGGCGACGTACTCGGCCCTCTCCTTCGAGAACCCGAGCTTCGCGAGGAGGTTCGGGATGTCCTTCGCGTACGCCTCGGGCGTCGGGTATTTCGCGCGCACGAGGGCGTCCAGCTCGGCGCCCGACCTCTCGGGTTGCGGCCGGAACCCTGGATACCAGACGTCGACGGGCGAGAGCTTCCGCCCGAGGCGCTTCTCGATGAGGGCTGCGACCTTCGGCACGAGCGGCGAGGACAGGACGTCCTCGAGCATCTTCCTCACGCGCGCTTCGGGGATCTGGCGGTCCTCCTCGAATCTTCGCGCGATGAACGTGGGCGCCGTGGGGGAGTAGGGGTCGGCCTGCCTCACGGCGCGAAAGTCCGCGAGAAGAACCGCGTAACGCGTGTCGGGCTCGGGGCCGGAAGCGGCGGGCTTCTCGGCCAGGTCCGAGTCCTTGAGGGCCGCCTTCCGGACCTCGTTCGTGAACGGATTCCAGTCGACGTTCGGGTTGTCGAGCACGACCAGCGGGATCGTCTGGTCGACGATGCGCTCCATGACCTTCCGGATCGCACGCTGCTTCGCGGGCCCGTGCTCCCGGTCGGCGTAGTCCGACTTGAGCTCGTCGCGGAGATTCCAGTGCGAGAGGAGCCGCATCTTCGGCGGGAAAAGGCGCACGCCCTTGTCGTCCACGAGGTGGTGCATCCAGATGTTGTACGAGGCGATGTACTGGGCCGAGTCGGAATAGGCCTTCGCGATCGCGAGATTGACGCTCGCCGGGACGCGCCTCGCGAAACGGTCGCCGAGGCGCACTTCCGCCCACTGGCGGCGCGTCCACGTCGGGCCGAGGCGGAGCTTTTCGTCGAGCGTGTACACCGGGAAGTTGAGGAGAGTCGTGAAGGCGAGCTTGTTCTCGAAGAGATCGTCCGTGAGGTGGGCGCCGGGGTAGTACGCCGCGAGCGCCTCGTCGAACGGCAGGATCGGCCCCCGATCCAGGTCCACGTGCATCCTCAGCTCGCGCGTCGCCTCGTCCATGTGCCCCTCGAGCGAGACGAACGCGGCCGAGAGGCGCGTGAAGAGGGCCTCGCGCGTCGCGGCGTCGGACGCGGTGTTCGCCTTCGCGAAGGCCTCGAAGGCCGCCGCGTCTCCATCGGCCGCGCGCCACAGCGCCGCGGCCTGCTTCTTTCCCCGCGCCTGCTCGGGCGTCTCGGCGCGCACCGCGAACACAGCGAGGCCGGCGAGGAAAGAGAGGAAGAGAGTTTTGCTCCCGTGCTGTTTCATGGGCGGATCTTAATCGCTGACTTCGATGCAGCGGGTCGGGCGCTTCGAATATTCTTCTTAGTTGCGGCTGATGATGATGCAGCCGCCCCGGGAAGAGATCCTTCTGATATTCGGGGCTGCTGCTGCAGCCCCGATAGTAGAAATCTTCTTCCCGGATGTCCGGAGTCAAGGGCGCGCTGCGCGCGCCGCGCAGCGGTCAACGACCCTTGACACCGGACATCCGGGGAGCATCCCCCTCTTCTCTTACTAAAGAATTCTCTCTTCTCTTACTACGGCAGCTCGACCGGTGTGAGGCCGCCCTCCGCCACGGAGAAGACCTTGCTGGCGCCACCGTCGACCGTGAGCGTGTAGCTGCCCGGCGCGACGTTCACG
>DATIFW010000146.1:0-14718 GCA_035455045.1 Thermoanaerobaculia bacterium
GGCGGCTGATGGCCCGTCGCCTTCTCTTGCTTCTCGTGCCTCTCGCGCACGGGAGGCGGGGGTGGCGACTGCTTGACCGTGGCTTTTTCATGCTTCTCGCGCTTTGCGGGCGGCGGAAGCGTGCGAACCGCCGGCTCGGACGTCACGACGTCCGTCTTCGAGCGGGACACCTGCTGCGGGCCTCGCCTCTCGTGGGCCGAGATCGCCTTCGCCCTTTCAGTGGCCGGAACGACGACCGTGGCGCGGCCGCGTCCGCCCTCGAGCGAAGTCCTGATCGGGACCGGTTCCGTCTTCGCCTGCGCGAGGCTCACACGCTCGATCCGCCTGCCGGTGACTCGCTCGACCTGGGGAAGTGGCGGGCCTGCCGTGGTCAGGACGCCGCCCTGGACGGCGAACCGCGTCATCGGGCGCGCGCGCGCGATGAACGTCGCGTTCTGCGTGGGCGGAATACGCACCGAGCTGACGTTGACGCCCGCGAAGTGTGCGGCGGGCACGAAGACGTACGCGCTGCGGGACACGGTCACCGCCCGGCCGGAGTAACCCGAAATCCCGACGGCGAAGCTCGGCGGGACCGGAGCCCATCCGAACGCGTCGTCCGTGATGTACCACGTCACCCACGCGGGCGCCCAGATGGTCCCGGGAATCCAGATCCATCCGTATCGCGCGGTGAAGACCCACGTGCCGTAGTGATACGGGTCGCCGCCCCACGGATCGGACGACAGCCAAGTCCAGCCGGCATCCGTGTAGACCCACTCTCCATCGAGGTAGGGCTGCCACCCGGCCGCGACGCGCCCGGGACGCCAGCAGCGGCCGTAGCTCGAGACCGTGACCCAGTCGCCGTACGGGGCGAGCGAGTCGTAGAAGAACGTGACGCTCACGGACGTGTACGCGCGGGCCGGCTGCGCGGGCACGAGGAGCCCGACGGCCACCGCAAGAGCGAGCCCGAGGAAAAAGACACGATTTTTCAATCGCATTTCTTTCACCTCCCTCTCGCTTTTGTTACAAGTCGCGTGCCAGAACCCCTAAAAACCCTGAGATGCCGAAAAAGAAACGATCAACCCCCGGCGGCCCTTTGGGTCGCGGTTCAGCGCGTACGCGAAGTCGATCCTGTAGACGTTGCTCGTGGGCGCGCGACTAATCGACATTCTCAGGCCCATGCCCAGGTCCGTCTTGAAGTCCGACGGGCGCAGCGGCGTGCCCTCGGGCGCGGCGGCGCCGGTGTCCACGAAGAACACCACACCCGGCGAAAACAGCTTGAGCATCTCCTTTCCGAGGAAGAGGCGCTGCTCGAGATTCAGGATCATCCGTTTGTCGCCCGCGAACGAGAAGAGCCGGTAGCCCCGAAGCCCCACGAGCCCGTCCGCGATGAACTGGACGTCCCGGTCGAGGTTCCAACCCTGGTCGTAACGGAGCTTCGCGACGAGCGTCTGGAGATGGCGCGTGCGGAGCTTCTGGACGACGTCGAGCGAGGCCGAGACGACCTCGTTCTTCGGGCCGCCGGAGAGCCGCGTCTCGTAAGACACCGAAGCCAGGACGAATCCCCGTTCTCCGAGCCGGGCGCCCTTGCCCGCCTTGAGGCGCACGAAGGCGGTATTCCCGGCCGAGCCGAGGAACTCGGGGGCGACGCCGAACCGCGCGGTGAGTCCCCAGCCGAGGTTGAAGTCCTCCACCCGGAGATCGCGGTTCACGTAGTTCAGCTTCATGAGGTCGCTCTCGGCGAGCTCGTAGCCGACGAAGACGATGCGAAACGTGCGCGGGTCGGGAAGGAGATCCGACGGCCTCTCCGGAAGCGCTTCGAACCGGTCCTCGAGGACCTCGACTCCAGCCGTGAGGCGATGGGCGCGCGTCCGCGAGGTCGCGAGCGCCCAGCCCGCTTCCAGGCTCACGCCGCGGTGATCCTGGTGGTAGGCGGCGCCCACGTCGCCGTCCGTGTACGTGCGCGTGGTCTGGCCGAAGACGTCGAGCCTCAGGCCGTGGGACTGCGCGCTCGACAGGGACGAGAACGGGTGGATCACCTCTGCGCGCGTCCTCTCGCCGTCGGAGTTCCACCCTTGCGAGAAACGCCCGCTCCAGTAGGAGCCGAGGAGATACGGGTCGACGTACTCGACGATACGCGTGATCCGCTGGATCTCCTTGTTGTAGCTCAGGGAGAGCTCGCGCCCGGTCCCGAAGAGGTTCCTCTCGAGGAGCTGGAAGCCGTACGTCGTCTGCCCGCCGGCGCTCGCGATGGGGACGCCGGGCAGGAGCGACCACGAGTCCTGCGTGACGACGAGGACGTCCACGACGCCGCCGTGCGGCGCCGAGGCGGTCACCGACGCGGACTTCAGGAACCCGAGCTCCCGGAGGTTCTTCTCGGTCTCCTCGAGCTTCCCGGGGACGAATGGATCCCCCTCCTTGAAGAGCAGGAACTTCCGGATCACGGACGGGTGCGTCGGCACGTGCGCGCGGTTCATCGCGCGATAGAGGCGGGAGGTCGTCTCCTGGGGAGAGAAGACGTTCACGGCGCGAATCGTGATTCTGCCGATGCGGAGCGCGGGGCCTTCCGGCTCCTCGGCCCCGAGGCGAAGCGCGATCAGCAGGGCGAGGCCGAGGGCCGTCGCCGCGCTTCGCAGGAGCGGCCTGACAGACTCTTCATTCCCCGCCGTTCGGATCGGCCCTTCGCTCTTGAAGACTCTTCCGCACACCTCGGCCTGAAGCAAGAACCCGGCCTCGACGCGCAACTTCGAGAATCGTGGCACCGTAGCTCACGTATGAGGTCGACGGCGAAACTCGGGTTTCCGGCGCTCGTGGCGCTCGCTGCGCTTTCCGGGTGCCTGACGTTCGAGCCGCCTCCCGGCTCGACGATCTCGGCAGCGAGCTGGAACGCTTCTCTCGCGCGCCGCGGCGTGGCGCCCGCCGAGGCCCCGAACCCGATGGCCCTGACGCCCGAGATGACGCTCGCCGCCAGCGGCCTGGCCGGCGCCGGGACCGAAGGCGAGCGCCTCGAGCGCCTCCGCCAGGCGCTCCTCGACGGAAAGACGTTCTCATTCGAGTACGAGAAGTACTCGACGTTCACGTCGACCGAGGCGTTCGAGGCCCGTCGCGGGAACTGCGTCTCCTTCACGAACCTCTTCATCGCGCTCGGGCGCTCGCTCGGCAGCCGCCTCCAGGCGGCGCTCGTCTCGGTGCGTGGAAAGTCGGAGCTTCGGGGCGACCTCGTCGTGACCCACGAACACATGGTCGCGGTCCACTCGGTGCGGGGCGGTCCCACGGTATGGGTCTACGACTTCTTCCAGGGAGCCGAGGAGCCCAGCGGCCCGCTCGTCCTCCTCGACGACCTCGAGGTCGCCGCCGTCCTCGCGAGCAACGCGGGCGTTGCGCATCTCGGGCGAGGCGAGAATGCCGAGGCGTACCGCGAGTTTGGTCTTGCCGTGAAGCTCGGCCCGAGACTCGGCGTCCTCTGGGCGAACCTCGGACTCGCGGCGTGGCGAATGGGCGACACCCCGGCGGCGCTGGTGGCGTATCGCCGCGGTCTCGACGCACGCGTCGGCTCTCCCACGCTCCACCAGAACCTCGCGGCCCTCCACGTCAAGGAGGGCCGTCCCGCCGAGGCGCGCGCGGCTCTCGCCTCGATCGACACGGCGCGGGCGTCCCCGTACGCCTTCCTCGTGCGCGGCGACCTCGAGATGACGGGTGGCCGCCCCAGGGAGGCGATCACGAATTACCGCAAGGCCGCGGCGATCGACCCGAAACTCGTCGAGCCGTGGCTCGCGATCGCACGCGCAGAGCTGATGCGGGGCCGATCCTCCGCCGCGCGCAAGGCCGCGGAGAAGGCATTGAAGCGCGATCCCGAGAGCGCGGAAGCGCGGCGCCTCCTCGAGGCGATCCGTTGACCCCGACGGTCAGCGGCCCGGCGCGATGAACCGATAACGCTAGAACTCCATCTCGAGCGCCACCCGAACGAAGGATTCGCGACTGGCGGCGAGGTTCTTCCCGAAGCCGACCTTGACGTAAGCGTCGTCGGAGAAGCGCACCCACGCCTGTGGGACGACGCTGAAGACGTTTTCGGTGGCCAGCTCACGGCGCAGCTCGAGGCCCGCCCGAAAAGGGCCGAAAGCCGGCGAACGGAAACCCAGAGCGATCTCGGGCGCGGACTCTCCCGGCTTTTCGAGGTCGATCGCGTAGGCGAGGTTCAACGTGACGTTGTAGTCGCCGAAGTCCTTGTTGAGGACGAGCCGGGGCTCGAGCAGGTGGCGCGTTTCTCCGTCCGCTGGATCCCTTTCGACGCGGTATTCGATCGACGCAGCCCGATCCAGAAGGTGCTGGCTCTCCTCGCCGAACCGATACCGCAGCTCCACGAACCCGCCGCTGAACGCGGTGGGGCCGCCCGAGTTCTGCATCCAGCTCATGGCCACGTCGCCCATCAAGTGATCGGAGAACCCGTACTCGACGCCGAGACGGTGGCCGAGGGCGCGCGGCGAGAATTGGCCGTCGAGGAAGTACTCGATCTCGAGCTCGTTGCGGTCGAGCGTCACGAAGACGAAAGTGTCCGTCAGGTAGTCGTCCTTGTGGGCTTCGGCCACGGACGGCAAGAAAAGAGCCAAAATCACCGAGATGTGAAGCCGTCGCAAGTGAATCCTCTATGCAAACGTCTGAATCCCCTTCGCGATCCGCGCATCCCCCCGCCGCGCCTCAGGGTGCCTTTCCCACCTCGAACCCGCCGCCGAGCGCCCGGACGAGATTCACGCTCGCGGTCATCCGGCGCGTGAGGAGGTCGACGGCGGTACGCTCGTTCGAAAGGGCGACGCTCTGCGCCGTGACGACCTCGAGATACGTCGTGATGCCGCCCTGGTATCGGCTCTCGGCGAGCTTCAGAGAGCGCCTGGCCGCCGCGACGGCCGCGGCCTGCTGCGTCTCCTCCCGGGCCAGGAGGCGAACCGCGACGAGCTGGTCCTCGACTTCCTGGAATGCCGTGAGGACGGTCTCGCGGTAGGCGCCGACGGCTTCGTCGTACTCGGCGCGGCGCTGCGCCGTGACCGCGCGGCGGCGGCCTGCGTCGAACAGCGTGGCGAGCGCCGACGGTCCGACCGACCACACGAACGCCGGAGCCGAGAAGAGCTTCGAAAGCGTGTCGCCGAGGAATCCCGCCGAGGCGTCGAGGGAGAGCTTCGGGAAGTACGCGGCGATCGCGACTCCGATGCGGGCGTTCGCGGAGGCCGTGCGCCGCTCGGCGGCCGCGACGTCGGGCCGCCGTTCGAGGAGCTCGGAAGGCAGGACGACGGGGATTGCGGGCGGAACGACGCGGATCTTCGCCGGCGGGATCGTCAGATCGGCGGGAGCCTTGCCGACGAGGACCGCGATCGCGTGCTCGGTCTGGGCGCGGGCGATTCCGAGCTCGATCACCTGCGAGCGCGTCGTCTCGAGGAGCGTCTCGGCCTGCGCGACGTCCACGCCGGAGACGACGCCCTGGTCGTGCCGGTTCTGGGTGAGGTGCAGCGCCCGCTCCTGCGCGATGACGTTCGTCTCCAGCAGCTCCTTCTGGGCGTCGAAGCCGTGGAGCAGGAACCAGTCGACGGCGAGCTCGGCTTGCATGGAGAGCCGCACGTTCTCGAGATCCGCCGCGGCGGCTTCGGCGCTCGCGACGCTCGACTCGACGCTGCGCCTCACGCGCCCCCAGACGTCCAGCTCCCACGAGGCATCCGCGGACGCGCCGTAGAGCGTGGCCGTGACCGGAGCGGCGCCCGGGGAGCCGGAGCGGGCGCCCGACGCCCGCGACCGCGTCACGGATGCGGACCCGGTGGCGGTCGGATAGAAGTCCGCGCGTGCCTGCCTCACGGCCGCGCGCGCCGCGCGGAAGCGGGCCTCGGCCTGCGCGACGGTCTGATTCGCCGGGGACACCTGCTCCTCGAGCTCGTCGAGGCCCGGATCTCCGAAGATCTTCCACCAGGCTCCGCGCGGAAGCGAGTCCCCCGGCTGCGCGAGCTTCCACTCCGAGGGTTCGACGCTCGCCTCCTTGAACGCGGCCGGGGCCGGGGACGTCGGCTTCTGGTAGTTCGGGCCCACCGCACAGGACGGCAGGACGAGCGCGACGGCGAGGGCGCCGGCGCGGCGAAGCGAATCAGGCCGCGGGCTCATGAGACAGGTCCCGAGCCGCGGCGCGGGGACGCCGGACCTTCTCCCAGCGCAGGCGCAAGCGGTCGAGATAGAGGTAGATGACGGGCGTCGTGTAGAGCGTCAGCATCTGGCTGAAGATCAGGCCGCCCACGATCGCGATGCCGAGCGGACGGCGCAGCTCGGAGCCCGTGCCGACGCCGAGGGCGAGTGGCAGGCCGCCGAGGAGCGCGGCCATCGTCGTCATCGTGATCGGCCGGAACCGCAGGAGGCAAGCCTGGAAGATGGCGTCCTCGGGCTTCTTGCTCTCCCTGCGCTCGGCCTCGAGCGCGAAGTCGATCATGAGGATCGCGTTCTTCTCGACGATGCCGATGAGGAGGATGATGCCGATGAGCGCGATCACGCTGAGGTCCGTCCCCGTGACGAGAAGCGCGAGGAGCGCGCCCACCCCCGCCGACGGTAGCGTCGAGAGGATCGTCAGCGGGTGGATCAGGCTTTCGTACAGGACGCCGAGCACGATGTAGACGGTCACGAGCGCCGCGAGAATGAGGAGCGGCTCGTTCCGGAGCGACTCCTGGAACGCCTTCGCCGTGCCCAGGTAGGTCGAGCGGATTCCGGAGGGGAATCCGATCTCGGTCTTGGCCCGGTCGATCTCGTTCACCGCGTCGCCGAGCGCGACCCCGGGCGCGAGGTTGAAGGAGAACGTCACGGAAGGGAACTGCCCCTGGTGGTTGATCGCCAGCGGCGCCGTGGAGCGCTCGAACCGCGCGAACGACGAGAGCGGCACCTGCGTCCCGTCCTTCGCCTTCACCCAGATCACCTTGAGGCTCTCGGGATCTCGCCAGAACCTGGGCTCGACCTCCATCACGACGTGGTACTGGTTCAGAGGCGTGTACATCGTCGAGACCTGCCGCTGGCCGAATGCGTCGTACAGCGCGTCGTCGATCTGCTGCGGCGCGATGCCGAGGCTCGAGGCCCTCGCCCGGTCGATGACGACGGTCGCTTCGAGGCCCTTCATCTGCTGGTCGGAGTTGAGGTCGGCGAGGCCCTTGAGGGTCCGGAGCTTCTGGAGCACCTTCGGCGCCCAGACTTCGAGGTCCTTCTGGTTGTCGGCGGAGAGCGTGTACTGATACTGGGCGCTCGATGCGAAGCCGCCGATCCGGAGGTCCTGGACGGCCTGCAGGAACAGGCTGCCGCCGGGCACGGAACCGAGCTGTCCCCTCAGCCGGCCGATGATCTGGTCCGCCGTGGCCTTGCGCTGGCCGCGGGGCTTCAGCGTGGCGAACATACGGCCCTGGTTCAGCACCCCCTGTCCCCCCGCGAAAGCCTGCACGTAGAGGACGTCCGGGTCCTTCATGACGACATCCACGAACGATGCGACACGTTTTCGCATCGCCGAAAAGGACGTGTTCTGGTCGCCCAGGATCGAGCCCGAAAGGCGTCCGGTGTCCTGCTGCGGGAAGAAGCCCTTCGGCACCTTGACGTAGAGGAAGACCGTCGCCGCCATCGTCACGAGCGTGACGGCGAGCGTGAGCGGCTGGTGGCGCAGCACCCAGCGGAGCGTCTTCTCGTAGCCGCTGAAGATCCCCCGGAACGCGCGCTCGCTCGCGGCGTAGAGGCGGCCGTGCTTCTGCTCCTCCTTCCCCTTGAGCAGCCAGGCGCACATCATCGGGGTCGTCGTGAGCGAGAGGAGCATCGAGATGAAGATCGCGACCGACAGCGTCACGGCGAATTCGCGGAAGAGCCGCCCCACGATGCCGCCCATGAGGAGGATCGGAATGAACACGGCGACGAGCGACATGCTCATCGAGAAGACCGTGAACCCGATCTCGCGCGCGCCCTCGAGCGCCGCTTCGAACGGTTTCATGCCCGCCTCGACGTGGCGCGTGATGTTCTCGATGACGACGATGGCGTCGTCCACGACGAAGCCGGTCGCGATCGTCAAGGCCATGAGGGACAGGTTGTCGATGCTGTAGCCCAGGAGATACATCACGCCGAGCGTCCCGACGAGGGAAACGGGCACGGCGACGCTCGGGATGATCGTCGAGCGGACGCTCCTGAGAAACGCGAAGACGACGAGGACGACGAGGGCGATCGAGATCAGGAGCGTGATCTGAACGTCCTTCACGGACGCCCGGATCGTGGTCGTCCGGTCGAGCATGACGGTGAGCGCGATCGTCGGCGGCACCTCGGCCTGGAGCTGCGGGAGGAGGGCGTAAATGCGGTCGACGGTCTCGATGATGTTCGCGCCCGGCTGGCGGAAGACGATGATGAGAACCGCCGGCTTGCCGTTCGCGAGACCGGTCGTCCTCACGTCCTCGACGGAATCCGTCACGGTGGCGATGTCGGAGAGCCGGACGGCCGCCCCCTTCCTGTACGAGACGACGAGCGGCTCGTACTGGGAAGCCTTGAAGAGCTGGTCGTTCGCCGCGATGGACCAGAGGCGGTCCCCGCGGCCCACGTCGCCCTTGGGCCGGTTCGTGTTCACGCTGAAGAGAAAGGTCCGCACGTCCTCGAGGCCGAGGCCCGTGCGCGCGAGGGCTGTGGGGTTCACGTCCACGCGCACGGCGGGAAGCGCGCCCCCGCCCACGAACACCTGTCCGACTCCCGGAACCTGTGCGAGCTTCTGCTGGAGGACGGACGACGCGAGGTCGTACATCCGCGATTTCTCGACGGTGTCCGAGATCAGGCCGATCAGCATGATCGGGGCGTCGGCGGGGTTCACCTTCCGGTACCGGGGATTGTTCGGGAGATTCGACGGAAGCTGGCCGCGCGCCGCGTTGATCGCGGCCTGGACGTCCCGCGCGGCGGCGTCGATGTTCCGCGTCAGGTCGAACTGGAGCGTGATCGACGTCGAGCCGAGAGAGCTCTGCGACGTCATCTCCGTGATCCCCGCGATCCGCCCGAACTGCCGCTCCAGCGGCGTCGCGACGGACGAGGCCATCGTCTCGGGGCTCGCGCCGGGAAGGTTCGCCGAAACCGAGATCGTCGGGAACTCCACCTGCGGGAGCGACGCCACGGGGAGGAAGAAGTACGCGATGCCGCCCGCGAGCGCGAGCGCGACCGTGAGGAGGCTCGTACCAATCGGCCGGCGGATGAACGGGCCCGAGGGGCTCATCGGCCGCCCGCCGGCGCCGGCTCGGGCACTCTCTCCGGCGCTCTCTCGTCCGGCCGGCCCCGCTTCTTCACGAGGCGGGCCGCGAGGCGGTCGAAGGCGAGGTAGATGACCGGCGTCGTGTAGAGCGTCAGGAGCTGGCTGAAGATGAGCCCGCCGACGATCGCGATCCCGAGCGGTTTACGGAGCTCCGAGCCGGTGCCGCTCCCGAGCGCGAGGGGGATGCCGGCCAGGAGCGCGGCCATCGTCGTCATGACGATCGGCCGGAATCTCAGGAGCGCGGCCTGCGTGATCGCGTCCTCGGGCTTCTTCTTGTCGCGGCGCTCCGCGTCGAGGGCGAAGTCGATCATCATGATCGCGTTCTTCTCGACGATGCCGATGAGAAGGATGATTCCGATGAGCGCGACGACCGAGAAGTCGTGGCGGCAGAGGATGAGCGAGAGGAGAGCTCCGACGCCCGCGGACGGGAGCGTCGAGAGGATCGTGATGGGGTGGATCGTGCTTTCGTACAGGACGCCGAGGAGGATGTAGACCGTCACGATCGCCGCGAGAATGAGAAGCGGCGTGTTCGTGAGCGAGGCGCCGAACGCCCGCGCGGTTCCCTGAAACCCCGACTGGATGCTCTCGGGCAGGGCGAGCTCCTTCCGCGCCTTCTCGATGGCCCGCACCGCCCCTCCGAGCGAGGCGTCCGGAGCGAGGTTGAAGGAAACCGTCGCGACAGGGAACTGGCCCTGGTGGTTGACGGCGAGAGGCGTCGACGCCGTCTCGATGGTCGCGAGCGACCGCAGGGGGACCGAGCCGCCCGTCGAGGAGCGCAGGTAGACGTTCTGGAGGTCGTCCGGACGGACCTGCAGCTCGGGCTTCCCCTCGAGCACGACGCGGTACTGGTTGAGCTGCGTGAACATCGTCGAGACCTGGCGCTGCCCAAACGTGTCGTAGAGGGCGTCGTCGATCTGCTGGGGCGTGATGCCGAAGCGCGACGCGGCGTTCCGGTCGATGACGACGCGCGCCTGAAGCCCCGCGTTCTGCATGTCGCTCGCGACGTCGCGCAGCTCGGGCAGGCCCTTCAGCCTCTCGACGAATCGCGGGACCCAGACGTTCAGCTCGGAGGCGTCGGGGCTCTCGAGGCTGTACTGGTACTGCGTCCGGCTGACCCGGTCCTCCACCGTCAGGTCCTGCACGGGCTGAAGGAAGAGCGTCATTCCGGCGACCTTCTGAAGCTCCGGCTGGAGCCGGCGGATCAGGTCCTCCGCCCGGATCTTCCGCTCGTCGAGCGGCTTGAGATTGATCTGGATCCGTCCGCTGTTCAGCGTCTGGTTCGTGCCGTCGACGCCGATGAACGACGAAAGGCTCTCGACGGCCGGATCCTTCAGGATCACGGCCGCGAGCTGCTGCTGCCTCTCGGCCATCGTCTCGAAGGAAGCGGACTGCGGCGCCTCGGAGATGCCGAGGAGGACGCCCGTGTCCTGAACCGGGAAGAAGCCCTTCGGGATCGCGATGTACAGGAGGATCGTCGCGACGAACGTAACCACCGCCACCACGAGCGTCGCCGTCTGGCGCCCGAGGACCCAGCGCAGCGTGCGGTCGTAGAACTCGATGATCCGCCGGAAGACGCGCTCGGAGGCCCGGTAGACGCGGCTCTGCTCCGACACGGGTCTGTGGCGCAGGAGGCGCGCACACATCATCGGCGTGAGCGTGAGCGAGACGGCCGCGGAGATGAGGATCGTCACCGACAGCGTCACCGCGAACTCGCGGAAGAGCCGCCCCACGATGTCGCCCATGAAGAGGAGGGGGATGAGGACGGCGATGAGCGACACGGTCAGCGACAGGATCGTGAATCCGATCTGCTCGGACCCCTTCAGCGCCGCGTCGAGAGGCTTCTCCCCCTCCTCGATGTACCGCGTGATGTTCTCGATCATCACGATCGCGTCGTCCACGACGAAGCCGGTCGAGATCGTCAGCGCCATGAGCGTGAGGTTGTTCAGGCTGTAGCCGAGGGCGTACATCGCGGCGAACGTCCCCACGAGCGAGAGCGGAACCGCGACGCTCGGGATGATCGTGGCCGCGACGCTCCTCAGGAAGAGGAAGATGACCATGACGACGAGCGCGACCACGAGCATCAGCTCGAACTCGACGTCCTTGACCGACGCGCGGATCGTCGTCGTGCGGTCCGTCAGGATCGCGAGGTCGATCGCGGCCGGCAGGCCGCCCTTGAGCTGCGGGAGGAGCGCCTTGATGCGGTCGACGACCGCGATGATGTTCGCGCCCGGCTGCCGCTGGATGTTCAGGATCACGGCCGGCGTCTGATTCATCCAGGCCGCCTGCTTCACGTTCTCGGCACCGTCCACGACGGTCGCCACGTCGGAAAGGTGAATGGGCGCGCCGTTCTTGTAGGCGACGACGAGCGGGCGGTAGTCGGCGCTCTTGAGGAGCTGGTCGTTCGCTCCGATCGTGTACGACTGGGTGGACCCGTCGAAGCTCCCCTTCGCCTGGTTGACGTTCGCCTGGGCGAGAGCCAGCCGGACGTCCTCCATCGTGAGCCCGTAAGAGGACAGGGCCGCGGGGTTGACCTGGACGCGCACGGCCGGCTTCTGGCCGCCGCTGATCGAGACGAGGCCCACGCCGGGAAGCTGCGAGATCTTCTGGGCGAGGCGGGTGTCGGCGATGTCCTCCACCTGCGAGAGCGGCATCGTCTTCGACGTGAGCGCGAGCGTGAGGATCGGGGCGTCGGCCGGGTTCGTCTTGCTGTAGATCGGGGGGTTCGGCAGGTCGCGCGGCAGGAACGTCCCCGCGGCGTTGATCGCGGCCTGGACCTGCTGCTCCGCGACGTCGATGTTGAGCTCGAGCGTGAACTGGAGCGTGATGACGGAAGATCCCTGGGAGCTCGTCGACGTCATCTGGTTGAGGCCCGGCACCTGGCCGAACTGCCTCTCGAGCGGAGCGGTGACCGAGGACGCCATCACGTCGGGGCTCGCGCCCGGGTAGAACGTCAGGACCTGGATCGTCGGGTAGTCGACCTGGGGCAGGGCCGAGACCGGCAGCAAGTGAAATCCCACGATGCCCACCAGGAGCAGGCCGGCCATCAGGAGCGACGTCGCGACCGGCCTCAGGATGAACGGGCGGGAGGGATTCATCGGCGCGCGGCGGAGGCGGCGCCTTTGCCCTGAGGGGCGGGGGCACCCTGTCCCACCTCCACTTTCGCGCCGGCTTGCAGCTTGTCGACGCCTTCGGTCACCACGGTTTCACCGGCGGCGAGGCCCTTCGCGACCGCCGTCGTGTCGCCTTCCGTGAGGCGCACCTCGACGGGACGGGCGTCGACGGTCTGATCCTCCTTCACGACGAAGACGAACGTGGACTGCGTGCTGCGCTGGATCGCCGCGTTCGGCACGAGGACGACGCCCTTGAGCGTGTCGATGAGGAGCCTCGGGTTCACGAACTGGTTCGGAAAGAGTCCGTCGTCGGCGTTCGGAAAGATGGCCTTGAGCCTCACCGTGCCCGTCGCCGTGTCGATCTGGTTGTCCACGGTCGCGAGCTCGCCCGTCGCGAGCTTGCGCTTGAGGTCGCGGTCGAACGCGTCGACGGGCAGCTTTCGGCCCTGGCGCAGGCGGTCGCGCACCGCGTTGAGCTGGCTCTCGGGCAGCGTGAAGACGACGGCGATGGGCTGCACCTGCGTGAGGACCACGAGCCCGTTCGGATCCGCGGCGTGCACCATGTTGCCCGCGTCCACGAGCCGGAGCCCCGCGCGCCCGCTGATCGGCGCCGTGATGCGCGTGTACGCGAGATTCAGCCGCGCGGCGTCGACCTGCCCCTGGTCGGTCTTCAGCACCGCCTCGCCCTGCGCCACGATCGCGGCCTGCGTGTCGAGCTGCTGTTTCGGAATCGAGTCCTGCGCCGCGAGTACCTGATAGCGCTCCAGGTCCAGTCTCGCGTTCCTGAGGATGGCCTCGTCCTTCGCTTTCTGCCCTTCGGCCTGCGCGAGCTGCACCTCGAACGGACGCGGGTCGATCTCGGCCAGAAGGTCGCCCTTCCTGACGTTCTGCCCCTCCCGGTAAGCGACGCCGAGGAGCTGGCCGTCCACGCGGCTCCTCACCGTGACCGTGTTCAGCGCCGTGACGGTTCCAAGTCCCGTCAAATAGACAGGCAGGTCGCCCGTGCGCGCGACCGCGGTCACGACCGACACCGCCCGAGGACGCGCTTTCGCATCCGCATCGCGCTGCACGCGCTTCTGGCGGGCGCCGGTCAGAAAGATGATCGCCACGACCGCGAGGACCACGGCGCCCGCGATCCAGGGCCACCGGCGCGGCTTTCCGGAAGGTTGGTCGGGCGGCTTCTCGTCCCTTTCGCCCCGCTTTTCTTCCGGCCCGTGCTCCTTCGAGAGCAACTTCGCGGTTCGTTCCGGCGCGCCGCCTTCGAGCTGTGAGGCCGGTTTCGCCGCGGGCAGGGCCGGGGGGTCTTCGGTCTCAGTGGGACTCATTTGTTCCTCGGGACCGGGACAGACCCCCGGTTACGGACGTGGGGTGCAAATTCCGGACCCCACTGGGCGGTAAGGAATTTCAAGCGCGCTAGTTTAGCGTTCCGGGCTGGGCACGTGAGGCTAGCGAGGTCGGACTTCAGTCGGATCGAACAGGCGCCGGGCATGCCGTACGGTCAGAACCGAAACCCCAGATTTCTGAAAACGGTAGAGAACCCGATGGCGTCCGTATTGAATCTCGCGGAACTCGGGCCGCCCGATTTCCGGAATCATGCGGCCCGACTCCGGGAAGCTCTCGAGCCTTTTGACGGCCTCGAAGAGTTCCTTCGTCCACCGTTCGGCGGCCTCGGGGTTGTCTCGCGCGATGAAGGCAGCTGCTTCCGACGCGCGTTTGATCGCGAGGGGCGCCCATTTCACTCTCACCGCGAGAGTGTCTTGAGAACCTGGCTGCGGGCCTTGGCGTGGGTGACGCCCTTGCCGGCCTCGAGCTCCTTCAACGCCGTCTGAACGTCGCGGAGGATCTCGATTTCCTCGAGAAGATCCTCGTAGTCTTCGGCATCGAGGAGAACCGCCGCGCTTCGCCCGCGCTGCGTGAGGATGAGCGCCCGGCGACCTTCCCTGACCTTCCGGACCAGGGTTGCTGCGTTGGAACGGAACTCGGAAATGGGAAGAACGTCTTCTTTCAGGTGCATTCGACGCATACGAATCCTCTCGTACGTTTGAGTGTACTTCAAAGCGTACGCAGAAAGGAGGTCGCTCAGAGCGGCATTTCATCGTCCTCGAGGCCGAAGTAATGCCCCAGCTCGTGGACGAGAGTGTCCTTGATCTCCTTGACGGCTTCGCGGCTGCTTCTCGTGTTGCGCAGGATGGGCCCGCGAAAGACGACGGCCTGCGGCGGAAGAGTCGGGAGCATGTCCCACGACATCTCCGTGCGCATCGGCCCCCGGAAGATCCCGAAGAGGTCCTCGTCGTCGGGCGTGCCGGTCAACTCGTAGTCCTCGTCGGTCGGCTCGTCCTCGACGGCGATGACGACGTTCTCGAG
>DATIFW010000147.1:0-6614 GCA_035455045.1 Thermoanaerobaculia bacterium
CGGATCTGCCCGTCCCGGGTGCGCGCGACTCGGTCGCCCTCGTCTCACGTGGCCACGCGACGGACGGACAGGCCTTCCGGCGCCTCCGCGGCGTCCCGCTCGCGTACCTCGGGATGATCGGCAGCAAGGCGAAGCGAAAGGCCCTCTTCGACGAGCTGCGCGCCGAGGGCTTCACCGAACCCGAGCTGAATCGCGCGCACAATCCCATCGGCCTCGAGATCGGCGCCGAATCCCCGGAGGAGATCGCGATCGCGATCATGGCGGAGCTGATCGCGGAAAGGAGACGCCCGTGACGAAGAAGCGGCGCCGAAAGCCCAGGAAGGAAGTCTCCCGGAAGCACACCGTCAAGGCCCGCTTCAACGTTCCGCAGCTCACGAAGGCGGGTTCGTCGCTCTCCCTCGAGGTCTACGCGGACGAGCTGAAGATCGGCGAGGTCACGATCGGGCGCGGCTCGCTCTTCTGGCGCGGCGGACGCCGGCATCTGTTGAAGAAGATCTCCTGGTCTCGCTTCGCCGAGAAGATGGACGAGCTGGCCTACGGCTGAGCGCTGCGATGCTTTAGCGCACGCCCGCCGCCACCGGCGCGTGCACCGGCGTCAGCCAGCCGTAGCGGTCGTCGACCTTGCCCTCCACGATGTCGAAGAAGGCCTTCTGCAAAGCCTCCGTCATGGGGCCGCGCTTGCCGTTCCCCACCGGGATCCGGTCCACGGACCGGATCGGCGTGATTTCCGCGGCGGTGCCTGTGAAGAACATCTCGTCGGCCGCGTAGATCATCTCGCGCGGGATCGTCTTCTCTTCCATCTGGAAATCGAGCTCACGGGCGAGCTGGATGACGGAGAGGCGCGTGATGCCGGGAAGCGTCGACGCCGACAACGGCGGCGTGTAGAGGCGGCCCTTCCACACGAGGAAGAGATTCTCGCCGGACCCTTCGGAGATGCGCCCGTTGTGGTCCATCGCGATCCCCTCGTGGTAGCCGTTCGTGAGGGCCTCCATCTTGATGAGCTGGCTGTTCGCGTAGTTCGCCGTGGCCTTCGCCATCGCGGGCATCGTGTTCGGCGCGATGCGCATCCAGGAGGAGCAGCACACGTCGACGCCCTGCTCGATCGCGTCGGCGCCGAGGTACTTGCCCCACTCGTAGCACCCGATCGCGACGTCCACCGGGTTCGGAAACGGGTTGACGCCGAGTGAGCCGTACCCGCGGTAGACGAGCGGCCGGATGTAGCAGGCCTTGAAGCCGTTCGCACGCACGACCTCGAGCGTCGCCTCGCGGAGCTCCTCGATCGTGAACGGGATCGTCATCCGGTAGATCTTCGCGGACCAGAAGAGCCGGTCGAGATGCTCGTCGAGCCGGAAGATCGCCGATCCGCGGGCCGTGTCGTAGCAGCGCTCACCCTCGAAGACTCCGGACCCGTAGTGAAGGGCGTGCGTGAAGATGGAGATCTTCGCGTCGGCGAAATCCACCAGCTTCCCGTTCATCCAGACCTTCTTGACGTTCTCGAAGCTCATGAAGCCCTCCGTCGCCGATGCCTTCGGAATCCTAACCGAAACGGATGGGGCGATCGGGGTTCGATTCAGGCGGGATCGACCAACTTCGCGAGCGCCACGACCACCGCGGTCTCGAGCCGGAGGATGCGCGGGCCGAGAGAGAAGAAAAGAGCAAGATTCTCTTCGAATAATGAGATTTCGGCCGGAGCGAACCCACCCTCGGGGCCGATGGCCAGGACGCGATCTCGGCCGGCCGGAGCCCCCTCTCCTTCGCGCGTGAACTCGCTTCGCTCAAACAGCACGCGCGTGCGTCGAGAGGGCACCGGCCCGTCCTCGATCGTCGCTCCACCTGGATCCGCGACGATCAGTCTCGCCCCTCTTAACCTTCTAAGGAATTCTTCCGTGCTCTTCGGACCCTCCACGAAAGGGACGATCGTCCGATCGCACTGTTTCGTCGCTTCGACGGCGATCCGCCGCAGGCGTTCGAGGCGGGCGGGCGACGAGAGCGCCGCCACGTGCGCCTTCTGCGAGCGTTCGCACGCGAGGAGGGCGAAGCCCGCGGCCCCGCATTCCGTGCCTTTCTCGACCGCCCACTCGATTCGCGCTGGCTCCGCGCACGCGAGCGCGACGACGACGCGGTTCGCGGGCTCGCCGGGGAGTGCTGGAGGAGACAAGGGAGAGCGAGAGGAAGAGGAACAGGAAGAGGAAGAGAAGATTTTCTTAGAGGGTAAGAGGGCGATGGCGGAGCCGCCGCGCACGAGGCGCGCCGCAGCTCGTGCGCCCTTTCCGTCGAGCGCAATGACCTCGTCGCCATCGCGCAGTCGCCTCGAGCGAACGTGGTCTCTTTCTTCCCTTCTAAGCAGAATCCCCCCGGTCCCCCGGTTCTCTTCGAACGTCGCACGCTGTTCCGCCAGATCGGGCACGTAGACGCGTGGCGGACGCGCGGGGGCGTTCTCACTCATTCGAAGAAACCCACGCGGTACCGAGCCACTCGTTCTCCCGAAGCGCTCGGACGTTCCGGAAACCTTCCTTCCGAAGCAGAATCTCCCACTCTCCCTCCCGATCCACGAGCTGCCCCGAACAGAGGAGCCTCCCGCCCGGCGCGAGATGCGCGCGGAGCATCGGGAAGATCGGCGCGATCTCCTCGTGGATCATGTTCGCGACGACGAGGTCGAACCGGGCCTCGTCGCGGACCGCGTCGAGGGGTCCGGCGAACGCGGACACGCGCGATATCCCGTTTGCGCGAGCCTGGGCCCGCGTCGCGAAGGCGGCCTCGCGGTCGACGTCGAGAGCCACGACGCGGCCCGCGCCCTCGAGCGCGGCGACGAACGCGAGCGTCCCGGTGCCGCAGCCCACGTCGAGGACGCGCGCTCCGCGCAGGTCTTCCGAGAGGAGAAGGCGCACGGCGAGCCGCGTGGATTCGTGCGACCCGGTCCCGAAGGCGCGGACGGCGGGAAGGAAGAGCCGGCGAACGCCCTCCGGCGGCGCCGTAGCGAGATCGGCGTCGTGCGGATCGAAGAGATAACTCTCGACGAGCACGGCTTTCCGAAGGGCGGCCGACTCGGCGACCCAGTCGGTGGATTCTTCTTCGAAGGTGGAAAGGCCGCGAGCGCCGAGCTCGGCGAGCGCGGAAAGCGCAAGTTCGAGGTCGCTCGAGTCCACCCAGAGAAAGAGCCGGCCGTCGGGCGCAGCCGTCGAGGAAAACTGCAGCTCGCCCAACCCTTCGAAGAGGATTTCTTCGAATGACCCTCGCTGGGCCGCCGGTATCTCCACGCGAATTGCTCTTCCGCTCGCCACGGCCTTCTTTACCTTCTAGGAAAAACCGCCGCGACACTGGCCGAGGTGCCCGCTCGTCAGCCTCCGACGAAATCCTTCAACCGCTCGAAGAAGCCCTTCTCGTCCTTCGTCGGCGTCCCCGAGTCCGATCCGAACGCTACCGCGAGCTTCTCCATCGCCTCACGCTGGGCGGCGTTCATCTTCTTCGGCACGCGCACGGTGAGGAGGACGTGCTGGTCGCCCTTGCCGCGGCCGTCCAGGCGCGGGATGCCTTTGCCCTTGAGCGTGAAGACGCGGCCCGCGGCCGTGCCCGGCGGGACGTCGAAGCTGGCGTCTCCGTGGAGCGTCGGGACGCGCAGCGTGCCTCCGAGCGCCGCCATGTGAAAAGGCACGGCCCACGTGAGGATCACGTCGAAGCCGTCGCGCCGGAACTGCTCGTGCGGGGCGACCGAGACGAACACGTAGAGATCGCCGGCACGCCCGCCCCGCCGGCCCGCGTTCCCCTCCCCCGAAAGCCGCAGGCGCGCGCCGTCGTCGACGCCGGGAGGGATCGCCACCGTGAGCGTTCGCGCGCGGCGCGTGCGGCCGTCGCCGCGACACTCGGGGCACGGGTCCTTGACACGCTCCCCCGCGCCCTCGCACTCGGGACACGGGCGGGCAAGGGCGAAGAAACCCTGCCGGTACTGGACGCGGCCCTGGCCCCGGCACGTCGGGCAGGTGACGGGCGCGGCCCCGCCGCGGCCTCCGCGCCCCTGGCATGCCTCGCAGCGCTCGGAGCGCTGGATCGGGACGGTAACCTCCGAGCCGAATGCGGCGGTCTCGAAGGAAAGGGTGACCTCGGCCTTCAGGTCCTCGCCGCCGCGGCGGCCTCCCCGCACGTCTCCTCCCGCCGCGAAGCCGAACAGGTCTCCGAGGATGTCGGCGAAATCCATGAACTGCGTCGGGTCGAACCCGGGCCCGCCGACTCCCCGCACCCCCTCGTGCCCGAAGCGGTCGTAGCGCTCCCGCTTTTCAGGGTCCGAAAGGACGGAATAAGCCTCGGCCGCCGCCTTGAACTTCTCTTCGGCGCCCTTGTCCTCGGGGTTCTTGTCGGGATGGTGCTTCAGCGCCGCCTTGCGATAGGCGGACTTGATCTCGTCGGTGGAGGCGGTTCGCCCGACACCGAGAACCTCGTAATAGTCGCGAAGGGATGTGGTCACGGCAGGCTGCTACGGCTCGAGGGTCAGGCGGGTTTCTCCGCGCCATCTCCCCGCCGCTCCTTGGACTCGGGCTTGTAGAGCATGGCCTGCGTCAGGATGCGCGAAACGCCTTTCATGTCGATCATCGCGTCGTCGATGGGACCGCGCTCCTCGCCCGTCAGGACCTCACGCGCGTTCTCGAGCGTGCGCTGGACGCGGTCCTTCTCGTCGGGCTGCAGGAGGTTGCCGAACTCGCGGAAGATGCGGTCGTTTCCCGCGATCATCCCCTCGAGCTTGTTCTTCAGCTGGCGGAGCTCCTTTCGTTTCGTGTCGGCCGCCTTGTTCGCGGCAGCTTCCTCGATGATCTTCTCGATCTCGGTCTGCGACAAGCCGCCGGCCGGGTTGATCTGCAGCCCCTGTGCCTTCCCGGTCGCGAGGTCCTTCGCCGAGACGTTCACGATCCCCGAGGAGTCGATCGCGAACGTGACCTCGATCTGGGGAACGCCTTTCGCCGCCGCCGGGATGCCGACGAGTTGGAACTTGCCGAGCGACTTGTTCTCCTTGGCGATGTCTCGCTCGCCCTGCAGCACGTGGATCTCGACCGTCGTTTGGTTGTCGGCGACGGTCGTGAAGATCTGCGTGTTCTTCGTCGGGATCGTCGAGTTGCGTTCGATGAGCTTGACGAAGATGCCCCCGTGCGTCTCGAGGCCGAGCGAAAGCGGGGTGACGTCCAGGAGAACGAGATCCTTGATGTCCCCGCGCAGGACGCCCGCCTGGATCGCGGCGCCGACCGCAACGACCTCGTCCGGGTTGATCGAGCGGTTCGGCGGCTTCCCGAAGATCGTCTCCACCATCTGCTGGACCTTCGGCGTACGCGTCTGACCGCCGACGAGGATGATCGTGTCGATCTGATCGGGCTTGAGCTCGGCCGCCTCGAGGGCGTTTCGGCACGGGCCCTCGGTGCGCTGGATGAGGTCCGCCGCGAGCGCCTCGAACGTGTCTCGCGTCAGGAGCTTGTTGATGTGCTTGGGGCCCGAGGCGTCCGACGCGATGAACGGGAGCGCGATCATCGTCTCGAGCGCGGTCGAGAGCTCGCATTTCGCCTTCTCGGCGGCCTCCTTGAGCCTCTGGAGGGCGAGGCGGTCCTGCCTCAGGTCGATGCCCGTCTGCGTCAGGAACTCGGCGAGGAGCCAGTCCATGATGGTTCGATCGAAGTCCTCGCCGCCCAGGAACGTGTCGCCCGAGGTCGCGAGCACCTCGAACATGCCGTTGTCGATGCGCAGGATCGAGATGTCGAACGTGCCGCCGCCGAGGTCGTAGACGGCGATCGTCTCCTGTTTGCGGTTTTTCTCGAGCCCGTACGCGAGGGCAGCCGCCGTGGGCTCGTTGATGATGCGGAGCACCTCGAGGCCCGCGATGCGGCCCGCGTCGCGCGTGGCTTGGCGCTGGGAATCGTCGAAATAGGCGGGCACCGTGATGATCGCTTCCTTGATCTCTTCGCCGAGCGCCTCTTCGCAGAATTCCTTGATCTCGCGCAGCGTGAACGAAGAAATCTCCTCCGGCGAATAGTCCCGGTCGCGCACCTGGATCTTCACGTCGCCGTTCGGAGCCTCGACGAGCGCGTAGGAGAGGTGTTCGCGTGCGTGCTTGACGTTGACGTCCGACATCTTGCGACCGATGAGCCTTTTCACGGCGTAGATCGTCTGCGTCGGATTCGTGATCGCCTGCCGCTTGGCGATCTGGCCCACGAGCCGTTCGCCATCCTCCGTGAAGCCCACGATCGAAGGCGTCGTCCGGGCGCCCTCGCGGTTCGGGACGACCTGGGGTGAGCCAACTTCGACGACGGCGACGCACGAATTCGTCGTGCCGAGATCGATGCCGAGAACCTTAGCCACGTGGCGCCTCCTGGCTCATCCCTTCGCGTCCGCGCCGGCCGGGGCCGCCGCGACCTTCACGCGCGCGGGCCGCAGGAGCCGGTCGTTGAGAAGGTATCCTTTTTGGAGCACTTCGAGCACCGTGCCCGCCGCGACCGCTTCCGTTTCCTCACGGACGACGGCCTCGTGAACGTTCGGGTCGAACGGAAGGCCCAGAGCCGGCACCTCCACGACGCCGTACTTCCTGAGCGTGTCGGCCAGCTGCCTCGCGATCATGTCGATGCCCGTGTGGAATTCGTCCC
>DATIFW010000148.1:0-6779 GCA_035455045.1 Thermoanaerobaculia bacterium
CACCGTCGCCGCGCGCCTCCGCGAGCACGGAATCCCCGTTCTCGACGCGGACCTCATCGTGCACGACCTCTACCGGGCCCACAGCGCGGGCGCGCGCGCCGTGGCGGACGCATTCGGGCCGGACTTTCTTTCGCCGGACAGCTCCGTCGACCGCCGAAAGCTCTCCGCCCACGTCTTCCACAACCCCGACGAGCTCGCGCGCCTCAACGGCCTCATCCACCCGCTCGTGCGCGACGAGCAGGCCCGCTGGTTCCAGGAGCTCGAGGCGAAGGGCGAGAAGCTCGGAGTCGTGGAGGCGTCGCTCCTCGTCGAGACCGGCGGCCGCCAGCGCTTCGACGTCCTCGTGACCGTCTCCGCTCCGACGGACGTGCGCCTCGCCCGCGCCATCCGGCGGAGCGGCGACACGGATCCGAACGAGCTCGTGCGCCGCATGTCGGCGCAGTTCTCGGACGCCGTGCGCGAAGAGGTCGCGGACATCGTCCTCCGCGCGGACGGGACGAAGGAAGAGCTGCTGACGAAGGCCGACGCGCTGGCGGTCGAGCTGCGCGCGCTCGCCGGGAAGAAATAGAGATTTGCTCAAAGCGCGGGCAGGGACGGGGCTCGTGAACGGCGGGAGCCGCGGCCAACGCGTGGTTCGAAGGTACGGGAGTTTTCTTAGAGAGGAGAATTGAACGAGGAACCAGGAACCGCGCAGCGCGACCCGGTGCCTCTCCCCTATCTACCTTCTAAGCAAATCCTTCTTAGGACCTATCCGACAGGAGCAGCGTTCTCAAGCGTTGGAACGCCCTTGCTCGATGCGAGTCTCTGTTCTTCTCTTCCTCGCTCATCTCCGCCCACGTCCTCGTGTCGCCCTCCGGGATGAAAAGGACGTCCCATCCGAAGCCGTTCGCCCCGCGCGGATGAAGCGCGATGGAGCCGCGGACGCGCCCTTCCGCCACGACGACGTCGCTGGCGCCTTGTCCCGGCCGCGCGGCCGCGAGGACCGAAACCGCCTCGGCGGACCGGTCGGTGAAGCCGTCGAGCATCTTCGCGAAACCGTCCTGCCCAGCGGCTCCCGCCGTGATCCACTTCGTGAGGGGTCCCGGAAAACCGCCCCAGGCGTCGACTGCGAGCCCCGAGTCCTCGACCAGGACCGGAACGCGGAGCGCGCCTGCCGCCACGATCGCTTTGGCGCGGGCCACCTCGGCGAAGTCGAGGGACTGAATCTCGGGAATCTCGACCTCCTTCACCGCGACCTCCCGCCCCAGAAAGGCCGCCGCTTCGCGCGCCTTGCCCGCGTTCGAGGTCACGAAGGTGAGGGAGGCGAGCGCGTCGGTCACCGCGGGCGAACCGGCGCGCCCCTCTCGTCGAGCCTCACGCGATAGGCCATCAGGCCTTTCGTGAGGCCCTTCAGGCGCTGCTCGCCGAGGGGCTCGAACACGAACGAGTCGCTCGCGAGGCGCGCCGTCTCCTCGCCCACGACGATCTCGTTAGGGCCCGCGACGTAGTCCTCGAGCCGCGCCGCCACGTTCACGGTGTTGCCGAGAACCGTGTAATCGACGCGCCGGTCGGATCCGATGTCGCCCACGACGGCCTTGCCCGTGTTGACGCCCACGCGCACGGCGACTTTCGCTTCCCCGCGCCGGGCTCGCTCCACGTTCCAGGCCGTCAGGCTCTCGATGAGCCTCGCGGCGGCCGCCACCGCCCGGCGGGGATGGTCCGGCTGCCGGATCGGAGCGCCGAAGAAGGCCATGACGGCATCGCCGATGAACTTGTCGAGCGTGCCGCCCTGCTCGAAGATCGCGTCCGCCGCGAACGTGAACACGGTCTCGAGGAAGCGCGACAGCTCCTCGGGCGCCATGCCTTCGGCTGCGGTCGAAAAGCCCACGATGTCGGCGAAGAAAACGCTCACGTCGCGCGTGCGCACCTTCTCGACGCCAGCGGGACCTTCGGAGACGATCTCCTCGACGACCCCCGGGGAGTGATATCGCGCGAGGCGCTCGCGGATGCGCTCTTCGCGCGCGACGCGCCCCTGCAGGCGCGCGCGCTCGATCGCAACCGCGGCGAAATTCCCGAGCGCGGTGAGGAGGTCGAGATCGTCCGAGGTGAACGTGCCGGTCTTGAGCGGCGTGTCCACGTGGAGAGCGCCGATGACGTTCTCGCGGTTCCACAGCGGGACGCACATGGCCGACCGGATCTGCTGAATGCGAATCGACTGGCCGGCCTCGAAGCGGTCGTCGGTGAGAGCGTCGGACGTCAGGACCGCCACGCGCTCGCGCACCACCGTCTCGACGATCGTGTGGGAGAACGTCTCGGCCGCCTCGGGGCCCGCCCGCCCCCTCTGGCGCGCGAGAGTTGCGACGAGCCGGCCCCCGTCCTCCCGGAGGACGACGACGGCCCGCTCGGCGGGCAGGAAATCGAACAGCAGGTCCACCACCTTCGAGAGAATCTGGTCCACGTCGGGGGCCTCGATGAGCGTGCGGGCGACCTGGACGAGGATCTCGAAGATCTTCTCCCGCGCCTTCTCGGGCGGGTGCCGCCGCCCGGCGAGAGTCCCGCCGGCGTCCGTGATCCCGGTGCCCGTGGCCTCGAGGTTGAAGTCGCGGTTGAAATCGGCGATCGAGCGTACGTACGTCGAGCTGGAGTCGCTGATCGTCTTCGGCGCGACGCTCCTGGTCGTCGGTTGCTCGCGCACGTGAAGCGTGAAGGTGCCGACGGAGACGACGTCGTTCGCCTTCAGGGGAAACCTGGCCGCGAACTCGCCGTTCACCTTGACGCCGTTCGTCGACTTCAGGTCTTCGACCGTCCAGACGCCGCCGCGCTCGGACAGCAGCGCGTGCCGGCGCGAGACGGAGAAGTCGTTCAAGACGATGCCGTTCTCGCTCGACCGGCCGATGGACACGTCCCCGCCGGAAAGAAGGAAACGCCGGGTCTGCCCCTCGACCTCGTAGACGATCTCCAGCATCGGCAGGACGGAGTTTATAGGGACCGGGCCGAGCCGTTCTTCTCCACGCGCCGCCTCAGTCGGGCGGAGGCTCGCGCTCGGCGGTCCGGGAAAAGCGGACGCGGACGACCTTCCACACCGCCACCGGCTGTCCTGCGATCCGCGCCGGCCGGAAGGTCCAGCGCCTGACGGCGTCCCCGGCGGCCTCCGTCATGCCGGCCGGCCCGGGAGAGAGCACGTCGATCCTGCCCACGGTGCCGTTCGCTTCGACCACGATGCGCAGGACGACCTCGCCGCTCAGATTCATCCGGCGCGCCGCCTCCGGATATCGAGCATCCACGCGCGTCACGAGGACGGGCGGTTCGGCTCCCTCCGGGAGGGAGGCGAGCGGCGCGCGCGGCAGGGCCGGCGCGGCCACGGCGGAAGGCGGAGTCGGGAGGGCCGGGACCGCGGGAGTCCCCGCGCCCGGGGAGGACGGCGAAGGTGCGAGCGCCTGCACTTCAGGCACCACTCCGCGCCCGGATGATCCTGCGGCCATCGCGGGGACGGCCGAGGGAAGAAGGCGAATCGAACGCGCGGGCACGAACGCGAGAATCTTCCCCGCGAGGCGAACGCCGAAAAAATCGTGATCTGCGAGCACGACGTCGACGTCCTCGCCGTCGTCGAGCGTGCCCCATCGCGCGGCTCCGTAGTCGGGGGCGAGGAGAATCGGACAGGATTCGACGGCGCGGGCCCGCTGGGGCGGGAAGAGAGCGACGGCGGCCGCCCGTTTCTCACGAGCCTCGCGGTCGGCCATCCGCTCGAAGCTGCCGGCCGGTATCCAGACGTCCCGGCCATCCGCCACGACGTGCACGGCGTCGCCGCGGCCCTCGCGCACTTTCAGGGCGGTGCCGCGCGGCAGTGCCAAGGCCGCGGGAGATTTCGGCTCCGCGGAGAGGCGCGCGGTCACGCTCTCAAGCGTAACGACGGCCCGATCATCCGGCGGGCCGGCCGGAGACGGCGCGGCCGGGCCGCTTTTTCGGCAGGCGCCGCCGAGCACGAGAGCGCAGAAAGAGGCGGCGAGCGCGGGGCGGCGCGTCAGAGGCGGCCCATCAGCGTGGCGAGGATCGCCTTCTGCACGTGGAGTCGATTCTCCGCCTCGTCGAAAATGACGGAACGCGGGCCGTCGCACACCTCGGCTGCCACTTCCTCGCCGCGATGGGCGGGAAGACAATGCATGAAAACGGCATCGGAATGCGCGCGGGCGAGAAGCTCGTTCGTGACGGTCCATCCGGCGAAGTCCCGAACGCGCTTCTGCTGCTCGGCTTCCTGCCCCATCGAGGCCCACACGTCGGTGTAGACGACGTGGGCCCCCTCGACCGCTTCCTCCTTCGAATGCGTGAGGAGGAGCGTCGTGCCCGCCGCGGCGGCGTCGGCACGCGCGTTCGCGGTGACGGTCGCGTCCGGCTCGTAGCCCTCCGGCGTCGCGATGGCCACGTGGACGGAGCACTTCGGCCCGCCGTACATCAGCGAGTGCGCCATGTTGTTCCCGTCGCCGACGTACGCGAGCTTGAGAGAGGCCAGCTTCCCGAACTTCTCGCTCATCGTGAAGTAGTCGGTTAACGCCTGGCACGGGTGGAGGAGGTCCGTCAGGCCGTTGACGACGGGGATCGTCGCGTGACGGGCGAGCTGGAGGACCGTATCGTGGGCGAACGTGCGGGCCATGATGCCGTTCACGTAGCGCGAGAGGACGCGGGCCGTGTCGGCGATCGGCTCCCCGCGCCCGAGCTGGATGTCGCGCGAGGAGAGGAACTGCGCAGCCCCTCCGAGCTGCGTCATGCCCGCCTCGAACGAAACGCGGGTCCGCGTGGACGACTTCTCGAAGATCATCGCGAGGATCTTCCCGGAGAGCGCCGTCCGAAACTCCGACGGACGCGCCTTCATCCGCGCGGCGAGGGCGAAGAGAGCCGCGACGTCGGCCGCGGTCAGGTCGTGGATCGAGACGAGGTCCTTCTGCATGGCCTTCCCTCTCACACCGGATCGCGAACGAGCGGCATCGTCATGCAGCGCGGGCCCCCGCGCGCGCGGGACAGCTCGGGCGCGGAGAGCAGAATCGCGTGCTTGCCGGGTTTTCTGAGGTCGAGCGTCTCCCGTCCCAGGAGGAGGTCGTCGTCGGCGACGACCGCGTAGCCCTCGCGGGCGAGCGATTCGGCGGTGCGCTCGTTCCGGTCGTAGCAGAGGATGACGCCGGGCGCGAGCGCGAACACGTTCGCGCCGTCGGTCCACTGCTCACGCTGCTGGTCGATGGGATCGGCGCCTCCGCAGAGAATCGGAACGAGGTCGATGCCGAGAGCCAGGAGCGCCGACAGCAGGTCCTCTCTCGTCGTCCAGGTGATCTCGCGAGCCGTGAGGTCCGCCTCGTACACGTCCGCCTCCTCGGCGCCGCCGGAGAGGATCATCGGCCCGTAGCAGAGACACTCGCCCCCCGAGATGCGCGTGAAAACCGTGTCGAGGTGCATCGTCGCGCGCTGAGGCGGAATCGCCACGACGAGGATCTTCCTGACCCGCGAGCCCTCCCGCTTGAGGGCCTCCGCGAGGCGCTCGATCGTCGTCTTCTCCGTCCGCTCCGAGTAACCGATGACGAGCACCTCGTCGGAGATCACGAGGATGTCGCCTCCCTCGAGCGTAGGCCGCATGCGGGCCCACGCGAGGTCGCGCCCTTCGCCTGCCGCGAACTCCTGGAACCAGAAGCGCGGCCCCGCCCCGGCGAACCGCGGGTGCCGGCCGAAGACCGCTCCGGACAGCAGCGGTTCCCGCCAGCGCGCGCGAGTCGCCATCGAGCCCCTCACGACGCGCTCGCCCACGACCGCGGCGGGATCGCGCTGGAAGAACCAGTTCGGAAGCGGCGGCAGCAGGTACAGGGAGTCGAGGGAGTCGGAGATCGTGGGCTCGGTGCGCTCGACCCCCTCCACGAGGCCCGCCGCCAGCCTGCCGGCAGGAAGCTCGTTCAAGGCGAGGAGGACCGCCGGCGTCCAGGCGAGCAGCCGGGCGAGCTCCGAAAGCACTTCGTTGCGCGCGTCGGGATCGCGCAGAACCTCCTCGAGAAGCTCCTGAACGTCGAGCACCTCGTCCGCCACGAAGCGGAGCACCTGCCGGAAGCGCCGGTGCTCCTCGCGCGCGCGGGCCCCGAACAGGATGTCGTCGAAGAGCAGGTCCTGCATCATCGAGGGCACCATCCGGTCGATCTCGCGACCGGGCTCGTGGACGAGGACCGAGCGCAGGCGCCCGATCTCGGAGTCGACGTGGAGGGTCATGGCGGGTCTCGGCGGGCGGCTCCTGCCGCCGCCGGGATGCTAACCTGAACGCCGCAGGATCGCGCTGTGGAGGAAGTCGACTTCATCGTCTGTCTCAACTGCGACACGCCGTGCTACTTCTTCGAGTACGACGAGAAGAAGGGCATCACGAGCGCGTTCTGCAACATATGCGGAAACGACGAGACGAAGGAGTTCCGGCTTCCCACCGACGACGAGGTCGAGGAGTGAGATAGGTGAGCGGCTCCCCCATCGACCGGTACGAAAACCCGCTCACGAGCCGATACGCGTCCGCCGAGATGTCCGCTCTGTTCTCGGCGCGTTCGAAGTTCACGACCTGGCGCAAGCTCTGGCTCTGGCTGGCCGAGGCCGAGAAGGAGCTCGGGCTCCCGATCCCCGAGGCCTCGCTCGACGCGCTCCGTGCCCACCTCGTGCCGACCGAGGCCGAGCTCGCCGCCGCCGACGGGTACGAACGCGAGACGAAGCACGACGTGATGGCGCACCTGCACGCTCTCGGCGACGTCGCTCCCGCCGCGCGCGGAGTCCTGCACCTCGGGGCGACCTCG
>DATIFW010000149.1:0-4440 GCA_035455045.1 Thermoanaerobaculia bacterium
CCGGCGGTCGAAAGGAGACGCGGAGAAAGACGCTCGGCCGCCTTTCCGAAGACCTGAACGTGCTCTGCAGCGACCCGCGAGCCGGCCGAAACGGCGCGAGAGATTTCTTTGAAAATGAAGATCCGGCCGCCGCGGCGCAGGGCGAGGGAGACTCCTTTGAATGAAGAGAGGCGGTCGCCGCTGTGCAGACCCTCTCGATCCACCTTCGAAGAAAGGTCTTCTTCGAACATCTCGACCTGGGCCGCCACAGCATCCGCGACGGCGCACGCAAACCTGGCTGAATTCGTAAACAGCAGGCACACGGCGTCCGGGTCGTGCTCGGCCTGCGCGAGGAGATCCGCGGCGACGAGAGACGGGTCCGCGTCGCCGGATGCGACGATGAGCACTTCGGAGGGCCCCGCCGGCATGTCCACAGCCACGAGGCCCGACACGAGGTGCTTCGCCGCCGCGACGAACCGGTTGCCCGGTCCCACGATCTTCGCGACCCCGGCTATGGAGACGAGTCCCGCGATGCCGTGAGCACCGCCCGCGAGCAGCACCTCGTCGACGTCGAGCTCGCGCGCCGCCCAGCGCAGCTCGGGGCTCGCCGCCCACGCGCGCGGCGGAGTCGCGACGACGACGCGCCCTACCCCAGCGACGCGCGCCGGCACCACGCCCATCAGGAGCGAAGACGGGTAGAACGCCCGGCCTCCCGGCACGTAGACGCCGATGGAGTCGAGCGGCACGGACCGCTCCACGAACGAGACGCCGAGGGAGTCTTTGAAGGTGAAGCCAGGCGATTCATACGAGAGCTGCCTGCGGTGATAGGCCTCGATGCGGCGGCGGGCAAGGCGGAACGCGGCGCGGAAGGACCCGCCCACACGAGATGACTTTTCGCTTCGGGGATCGATCAATATTCTCTTAGAAGGGTAAGAGGGCCAGTCATGAGCGGGCCCCGCCGGCCTCGTTCCGCTCCGCCGCTGACCCTCTTCACCATTCGAAGAAACGGTTCTCTTCGAACCGTGGGAATGCGCCGCCAGGGAATCGAAGCGCTTCACGTACTCCCTGAGCGCGGGTTCCCCTCTTCGCAGAACGTCCTCTACCACCGGCAGGACCTGCTTCAACGTCGCGAAGTCGGGAGCAGCGCCCCGCCGGCTCTTCAGCAGCGCTTCCAGCGCGCGGCGTCCCTCCCGCGTCCGCGCGTCCACGATCTTCATCATGATTTCCCGGTCTCCACGCGCACGTTCGCCCGCAGGCGCTCGACGAACGCCGCGATCTCCGCACGGCGCGCCACGAGGGCGGCACGCCCGAGGATGAGCGTCGCGCGGCTCCGGAGGATCGTCTCGATCTCGACGAGGCCGTTCGCGGCGATCGTGGATCCCGACTCGATCAGGTCCACGACGACGTCGGTGAGCTTCAGCGCCGCGGCGAGCTCCACGGATCCCGCGAGCGGGACGATTTCGTGGGCGATCTTCCTCTCGTCGAAGTAGCGGGCGGCGAGGCGGCGGTATTTCGTTCCCACGCGCACGGGCTGCCCGTTGGGGCGGAACGTCTCGCCGGCCCTCCCGATGAGCGAAAGCCGGCACGCCCCGAAGGGCAGTTCGACGGGCGAGGTGACGTCCTCTCCGCTCTCGGCGACGCGATCGCTGCCCACGATGCCGAGATCGGCTCCCCCGTGCGCCACGTACGTCGGCACGTCGTCGTCCTTGAGCAGCAGCAGCTCGAAGGCGCCGTCCGTCGCGGCCACGAGGAGACGTCTTCCGTCGGGCTCGTCGAACGCGGCGCCCCCCGCACGGAGCGCCGCGAGCGCCTGCGGGAGGAGCCTGCCCTTGCCCACCGCGATCCGAAGTGGTCGTGCGGTTCCGTCCTCTTCGCCGGCATCCGTGGCGGCCCCGAGGGCCTCGAGCCCGATGCAGAACCCGAGGGCCGGCGCGGCCGCGCCGAAACGGGCGAGAAGCCCGTCGTATCGGCCACCTCCGGCGATCACGCCGCCGGCGCCGGCGGCATCGACGCTGAACGTGAGTCCCGTGTAGTAGGGGGCCTGAAGGGCGTCCGCCAGGTCGACGACGACCTGCAGCCCGGGTCGGGCCGCGCGCGCCGCCGCCACCGCTCGCGCGAGCTCGGCCGCGGCGCCCGCGAGCACGGGTGGCCTGAAGAGGCCCGAACCCGGATCGAAGCCGACGAGAAGAGCCCGCGCGACCTCGGCGGCGGCTGCCTCGGCCGCGCCGGACCGGAGGAGCAGCGTCTCGAGCTGCGTCACGTGGCGCGCGCGCGCGGCTCCGGCCGCCGCGGCGAGGCTCGCGCCGCCGCCTCGCGCGAGGGCCGGTGCAACGGCGGCCAGGAGCCGCTCCAGGAGGCCCGCCCAGCCCAAGGTCAGCCTCAGGCGCTCCGCCGGGACATCGGCGAGGCACGAAAGGGCGAGGGTGAGCATCTCCACGTCCGTCTCCGGCCGCCCGTCCCCGTAGCGCTCGGCTCCGACCTGCGCGAACTCGCGGCGGCGGCCGACGCCCGTCTCTTCGTCGCGCACGACGTCGCCCCGGTAGAACAGGGACACGGGTCCCGAGAGCGCGCCGAGGCGCGGAGCGACGACCCGTGCGGCCATGGGCGTGAAGTCCGCCCTCAGCGCAAGCGTGCTTCCCTGTCTGTCGAGGAACCGATAGACGCGCTCGTCGCCCTCGGCCGTCACGCCGGCATAGGGATCCGCGAAATCGAGCACGGGCAGGATGACCTCGCGCAAGCCGGCCTCCTGGAGCCTCCGGACGACGGAATCCTCCGCTTTGCGCCGACGCTCGGCCGCATCGAAGAGGAACGCCTGCACCCCGCGAGGCAGGTTCGGGTCGGGACGGTCTGCCTTCATGCGGAAATCTCCGGAAGGGCATGCAGAGCATCCTCGAAGAACGAGAAGGACGCGCGGACGCGCGAGGGCAGGCGCGCGAGCAGCTCTCGAGCGGTCGTCCTCTTCCCCGTGAAGAGCGTCGCCTGGCCCGCGGCCTGGAGGAGGAGCAGCGTCTGCCCGTCCACGACGCGGGCGCCGGCGGCGCGCGCCACGCGCACGAGCTCGGTGCCTTCCGCGCGATAGGGCGCGTCGATGACGAGCATCCCGGGACGCAGGAGACTCTGCTCGCAGGGAAGGGGATCCCCCTCTCTGAGGCCAAGTGGGGTCGCATTGACCAGGATGCTCGCCTCGCGAAACGAAACTGGAGATTTCTTGGAAAGGTAATGGGCGCCTTCGGCTCTTGCCAGCTCCTCGCCGTGCGCGTCGGTCCGGTTCGATATGAAAACGTCCCATCCCCTTTTTCTAAGAACATCCACCGCGACCCGTGCCGTACCACCCGCCCCGAGGACGAGAGCGATCCGTGCATCCCCCTTCTCGTTCTTCTTCTCCTTCGAAGCCTCTTCGATCACGGCCTCGAACGCGTCGCGATCGGTGTTCTTCCCGCGCATCCGGAGAGCATGGCCCGGTGCGCTCGTCCTCAGCAGCGTGTTCACCGCCCGCTCGCCTCCCTCCCCGGCCTCCGACAGAAGCGCGGCCTCTTCCTTGAACGGGATCGTCACGGACGCGCCGAGGAGCGGGAGCCCGAGGCCATCGAGGGAGGCGACGAGGGATTCGAGCTCCTTCCCGAGCATGAGCATCGCGAACGGAGCGTAGAGCGCGTCGAGATCGAACGCCTCGAAGTTCGCGTTGTGGAGCGCGGGCGAGAGAGAGTGCGAGACGACGACGCCGAAGAGCCCGAACAGCCGGGACACCTTTCGCGGCCGGCCGACACCGTAGGTCTCCGCGAGGTCGAGGGCAAGAACCTGCCCCGGCGCCGTGCCGCGCCCGGGAAGAAGGGAGCCATAGGCGAGCGCCGCGCCCAGATAGGGCGCCAGCGCGCGCGTACAGATGCCAGCCTCACCCATGCCGAAAGTCGCGAGGCGCCCTTCCCTGTGCGCGGCCTGAAGCTCGAGGAGGCGGCGCGCGTCGCCGGAATCGTTCGCCGTCGCGACGACCTTCACATACCGCGCGCCGGAGGAGAGCATCCGGGTGGCGACCGTGTTCAAGTCCGCTGGGATGCCTTCGAGGTCATGAAGAGAAGAGATCTTCTTAGAAGGTGGAATGCGGGCGAAGCGGTCCCCCACGTCGCGGCGAAACTCGACGTCTGCGAGATCGAATCCCGCAGCGAGGGCACCTTCTAAGAATCTCCTCTCTTCCTCTTCGGTCCGCGGCAGGACGCCGCCCTCGGCCTTGGAACGGACGGTCGCGATCAACTTTCTTCCTTCGAAGCAGGCGCGAAGCGCGGAAAACGCCGGCGCCTCCACGAAGCCGTCGAGGCGCAGCTCCACCGCTGCGGTAGGGGGAAGGTCGCCGAGGGCCGAGCGCGCCGCCAGCGCTTCGGCGTTCGACGCCGGAGCGACCGAGGCGACGAGAAGCGTGTTTTCCGCGGTCAGGGCCAAAACGAAAACCCCCTCCGGTCCGGAGGG
>DATIFW010000150.1:0-17441 GCA_035455045.1 Thermoanaerobaculia bacterium
CCTTCGGCGAAGCCCTCCGCCTCGCCGCACAGCTGGGCCTGCCGGAGGACCGCGTCACGGAGTGGCTCCTCGCGGCTCCGTCCACGTCTGGGTACGTCCAGCGAAAGGTGGCGTTCCTCGAAAGCGGTGGACGGCCGCCGCAATTCGGCCTGGCCCTCATGGAAAAGGACCTGCGTCTCGCTCTGGAGGCGGCAGGGGGCGCCCTGCCCGTCGTCGCCGGCGCCTACGACGATCTCCGCGCGGCGGCGGCGGCGGGATTCGGCGCGGAAGACTTCTCGTGGGTGATCCCCCATCTCGCCGGAAAGCGTCCGGGATCGAAATAGAATCTCACGTTCGGGAGGCCGTCATGTCCGTCGAGAACGTCCTAGCAGAGGTGAAGCGGGATCCCGCCGGGTTTCGAAACGTCACGATCGACGCGCTCGTGAGAAGTGCCGTCTTCGAGGCCGATGCCGCGAGGCGCGGCGAGGCGCGGCTCTCCATCCGGAAGGCCGCCGCGGCTCTCGGCATCCTTCCCGCTTCCATCCAGGAGCTCTACGCCGCGATGGGGCGCGGCGAGGCGGGCGGCTTCACGACGCCGGCCATCAACCTCCGCATGCTCACGTACGACGCCGCGCGCGCCGTCTTCCGCGCGGCGAAGGCGCGCGACGTGGGCGCCTTCATCCTCGAGATCGCCCGCAGCGAGATGGGCTACACGGACCAGCGCCCGGGCGAGTACGTCGCGGCCGTGCTGGCCGCCGCGATCAAGGAAGGGCACCGAGGCCCGGTCTTCGTCCAGGGCGACCACTTCCAGATGAACGCGAAGAAGTACGCCGCGGATCCCGGGGCCGAACGGCGGGCGATCGAGGCGCTCATCGAGGAGGCGATTCCAGCCGGCTTCTTGAACATCGACATCGACACCTCGACGCTCGTCGACATGTCGAAGCCGACCGAAGCGCTCCAGCAGCGGCAGAACTTCGAGAACGCCGCGCACTTCACGCGCTTCATCCGCGCCCGCGAGCCGAAGGGCCTCACGATCTCGATCGGCGGTGAGATCGGCGAGGTGGGCAAGGAGGTCTCCACGCCGGAGGAGTTCCGCGCCTTCATGAACGGCTATCTCGCGGCGCTGCCCGCGGGGATGAAGGGCGTCTCGAAGATCTCGATCAACACGGGGACGTCTCACGGCGGCACGCCGCTCCCGGACGGCACGGTGGCGAAGGTCGAGATCCACTTCGACGCGATGGAGGCCATCTCGAAAGTGGCGCGCGCCGAGTACGGCCTGTCCGGCGCCGTCCAGCACGGCGCGTCGACGGTCGCGCCGGAGAACTTCCACCAGTTCCCGGAGCACGGCGCCTCGGAAGTCCACCTCGCGACCGAGTTCCAGAACATGACGTACGAGGGTTTTCCGGCGGGCCTCCGCGAGGAGATGTACGCCTGGGTGCACGCGAACGCCGCGGACGAGAGGAAGCCGAAAGACACCGACGAACAGTTCCTCTACCGCTCGCGCAAGAAGGCGATCGGGCCGTTCAAGAAGGCCTCATGGGACCTGCCGGAGGCCGTGCGCGCGGGCATCGGAAAGCGCCTCGAGGAGAAGTTCTCCTTCCTCTTCGAGAAGCTTCGTGTTCCCGGGACGAAGAGCGTCGTCGAGAAATGGGTGAAGCCCTTCGAGCTCGACCCCGTCCTCGCCGGAGCCGGCGCCTTCCACCGCGACGACGAGGCGGGGGATTAGGCGCGGGTCAGCCGACTCGCTGGTACTGCTTTCGGATCGTCGGAATCAGGTAGTCGGCGAACGCCCGCTTCAGGTCGAGGCGGGGTGAAAACGCCCAGTCTCTCCGGGCCGCCGAATCGTCCACATCCGCGGGCCAGGTGTCCACGATGCCCTGGCGCTTGAGGTCGGGCTCGAACGTGATCCGCGTTCCGGGGAAAGCCTCGAGCACGAGGTCGCGGATCTCGCCCGCCGACGGGTGGAACGCCCCCACGTTGTAGACCTGCCGCGTGAGAGCCCTCGCCGGCGCGGCCGCAAACCCGAGAAGGGCCTCGACGGCATCCGGCATCGCCATGAACGGGATACGCGTGTCCTCGCGGACGAAGCAGGCATAGGGATTTCCCTGCGCGGCCTCGTGGATCATCTCCGGAGCGTAGTCGGAGGTTCCGCCCGAAGGCATCGTCACCGCGGAGATGAGCCCCGGGAAGCGCACGCACCGGAAATCCACCCGCCCGCTGACCATCTCGGAGGAGAGCTGCTTGTAATGCCGCGAGTAGTACCGGCCCAGGTGCTCGGCGTAGAGCTTGTTGCAGCCGTACATCGTGGTCGGCTGGTTGAAGTCGTCCTCCCTCACCCTTCCGGCCCGAGACTTCGTCGCGAGGTCGGGGAGGCCGTACGCGGCGATCGAGGACGGATAGAGGAACGTGACGGGCCGACCGTGCGACTGGCGCTCGCTCTGCGCGAACTCGAGGAGGTTGAGCGTCCCCTCCACGTTGACCTGGTGCGCCGTCACCGGCGTGAACTCGCCCCGCGTCGAGAGAAGAGCCGCGAGGTGGAAGATGAGGTCGATCTCGAACTCGGAGAGGATCCGCTCGAGGACGGTGCGGTCGAGAATCGACCCGATGAACTCGCGCGCGACGAGGCGCCCCTGATCGGCATCGAGCGGCTTGAGATCGAGCGTGAGGATGGGCCGTGAGCCGTCGGAGGCGAGCCGAGTGATCAGGCCGTGGCCGATCTCTCCGCTGGCTCCCGTGATGAGGACGACGGGTTTTCGCATGAGGGAGGGATGTTAGCGCCCCGCGCCGCCGTGGCATTCTCCCGCCCGTGACGAAGGCGCCCATCGAGAACGCCGAGGAAGAGGCGACCGTCTCCCGTCTGGCGCACGCCACGTTCGGTCTTTGGTTTCCCTTCTTCCGCTGGATCGCGCGGACGGTCCCGACCGTCTGGGTGGCGCGCCTCGCGTCGGTCACGGTCGAGCAGGCTCTCTGGAGGCGCGGGCATGTCCACGAGGCCATTTGCAGCAACGTCGCTCAAGTGCTGGGCGTTCCCGACACGGACCCCCTTGTCGAGAAAACCGCGCGCGCCATGGTCGCCAGGCATTCGCGCTCGTGGATCGATCTGCTCCGCTATTCCGGCCGGAGCGACATCGCTCCCGAGGGGTTGCTCGCGGGACGGGTCGGCGACGAACAGCTCGCCGCCGCGCATCGCGGGGGCGCCGGCGCCATTCTGCTCACGGCGCACGTGGGCAACTTCGAGCTCGGCGGGCTGTTCCTGCGCGAGATGGGCATCACGACGTATGCCGTGTATGCCCCGGACCCTTCGCCGGTCGTCGAATCGCACCGGGAGAGCGCCCGGCGCTCGCTGGGCGTGATCGGAATCCCCGTCACGTCTTCTCCGTTCTCGTCCGTCGCGATCCTGAGGGCGCTCCGGTCGAACGGCTTCGTCGCCATGCAGGGCGACCGCGACATCTCGGGGACGGGCCGCCGCATGCCGTTCTTCGGGAAGACGGCCTCGTTTCCCGTCGGGCCGTTCCGCCTCGCACAGGCTTCGGGCGCGCCGATCTTTCCCGTTTTCGTCCTGCAGGAGGACGACGGGCGGTATCGCACGATCGTCGAGGAGGCGATTCGCGTGCCGAACGCGCGCGGCGAGGAAGGTGAAGCGGCCGTCACCGCCGCCCTCGCGCGTTTCGTCGCGTCGATGGAGCGGACCATCCACGCGAACCCCGCCCAGTGGTACCAATTCACGCGTTTCTGGGACGACGGCGCGTGAAGGGCACGCTGGCGTTCCTGGCGGCCACGATCCTCCTCCCAGGCTGCGCGCCGCGGCGCCCCGACAACACGCCCTCGGCCGCGGCGGCCGACGTAACGCCCGAAGTCCTCGCCGGGGTGCGCCGGCTCGGCAGCTCGTGGGTGGCGAAAGAGGCGGTGGTCGGCGCGACCGGCGGAATCCTCGTCGGGCGCTTCGCCGGGGCACCCTACGACCTCGGGTTCGCGTTCGGCAGCATGACGCGCCCGTGGATCCGCTCGCAGGAGACCCATCTCGATCAGCTCTTTGCGGCGACCATCCCCGGCCGTTTCAAGAGGTCGCTCGTCAGACAACTCTCCGCACTCCGCCTACGGGGCCTCCCGGACGAGGTTCCGGACGATCTCCTCGTGTCCATCTCCGGGCTCGCGGACGGCTACGAGACGACGCCGCCGGCCTCGGGCTGGAACGCGTATCGCCGGGTTCTCTACCTTCACGCGCTGCACGACGTCTCGCAGCGCTTCGTGGACGCGCCCGCGCTCGCGGCCGCCTGCACCGGTTTCCTCGCGAAGGGAAAAGACGGGTCGCTCCTCCTCGCGCGCAACTTCGACTTCGAGGGCGGCGACATCTTCGACCGCCAGAAGCTCGTGTCGGTCGTCCTCCCGGAGGGGAAGATTCCGTACCTTTCCGTCGGCTTCTCCGGGATGCTCGGCGTCGTCTCCGGCTTCAATCGCGAGGGGCTCGGCGTCGCAATCCAGGCGATCGCGGGCGGCGAGACAGCGGCCTCGGGCACGCCCATGACGCTTCTCCTCGCGGACGTCCTCAGGAACGAGCGCACGTTCGACGGCGCCGTGGCCCGCCTGAGAGCCGCGAAGGTCTTCGTGTCGGACCTGATCCTCCTCGGCGATGCGCGAGCAGGCCGGCTCGCGGTCGTCGAGAAGAGTCCCTCCGCGTTCGCGGTACGCGAGACTTCGGGCGTCTCGCTCGGCGCGACGAACGCGGCCGAGGACCCTGCCGTGCGCCGTTTCGGCCGCACCTTGCCCCCCGGATCGACGTCGCGAAAAAGACGCGCCCGCCTCGACGTCCTGCTCCAGGCGGCGGGCGAATCCCTCGACGTGCCATCTGCGGTCGCCATCCTGCGAGACCGGCGCGGCGCCGACGGGAGGGATCTTGGCCCCGGGAACCGAAACGCGATCGACGCGTCGATCGCCTCGCATTCCATCGTCTTCGACCTCACGCACCGGCGCGCATGGGTCGCCGCCGCGCCGAACACGCTCGGACCGTACCTGCCCGTGGACCTCGAGGCCGTCCTGGCGAGCGCCGCCGGCCCGCCTCCGAGGACGGGCGAGGCGATCCCCGCGGACCCCTGGCTCACGGACGGAGGATTTGCTCGCTACGGACGCGCGCGGGAAGCGCTTGCCTCCGCGCGCCGGCTCGAGCACGACCGCGCGAAAGGCTGGCTCGAGGCGGCGGCACGCGAAGCCCGGCGTGCGCACGAGCTTTCCCCGGAGTTCGCGGAGGCGGCGGCCAAGCTCGGCGAGCTGGAGGCGCGGCTCGGAAACCGCGCGCGGGCGCGGCAGCTCCTCGACGAGGCCCTCGCGCGCGACCCGGGCCCTGCCCCGGTGCGCGCCGCCGCGGAGCGGTGGCGCGAGGCCTGCGCGGCCGGCGGCCGCACTCCCCTGCCGAAGGAAGCGATCCCCACGGTGCCGCGACCCGACGAGCTGCTCGAAGAAAAGAGAAATCGCTAGAAAAACTCCAGGGCCACCGCCGCCACCGCGCCCGTGACGTCTCGCGTCACGTACACGCGGGTTTTCTTAGAAGGTGAACGGGGCGGGAGCAAGTGAGTCGCCTGCGCGCGTCGAGCAGCGATATCGCGCGCAATCTCGTACATTCCCCCGGCACCGAAACGCTCGATTCGTGGCGCGTCTCCCCCTCCTCCCTCTTCCCCTTCTAAGAAATCTTCATAGTCCGGCGCACACAGCGAGACGGCTGCAGGACGAGCATCTCCGCCCGCCCGCGCGTCGACCTCACGTACCCATTCGAAGAAACGCGCCTTCGCCCGCCGCGCATCCGGCTCGAAGAAGAGCGTGTCGGCGACATAGCGCGCGGGGAATCTCTCCTCCAAAGCAATCTCTTCCTCTCTCTCCCCGGCTTCGAGGAGGACAGATACGCCCGTCTCGACCAGCTCGACGCCCGCTGCGCGGCGTCCGAGAGCAGACCTCTCCTCGGCCCACGCCTCGCGCGTCGCGTCGTCGACTCCCTCGGCCGCGACGACGAGCATGCGGTCTGTGTCGCCCGAGGCGACGCGGCGCGCGCCGAGAATCAGAGCCTCGAGGCCGGACGTGCGGCCCGAGACGATCGTCTCCGAGACGCCGCCGAGGCCGAGCGCCATGGCGAGCTCGCCGTTCACGCTGTTGTGAACGGTGGCCGCGAAGACCGAGGGGGCGAGGTCCTCGACGCGCGCGGCCCCCGCCAGGCGCGCGGCATGTTCCGTGATCGCCGGTCGGCACCCGTGGCGCGTGCCGACGATGACGCCCGAACGAGCGTCGGGATCCGACGGACGAGGGACGCCCGAGGCCGCGAACGCGTGCGTTCCGGCGAGAAAGCCCGACCGCCCGAAGCGGTCCATCCGGCGCAGGCGATTTGCGTCCCCGGGCGTCGCATTCCCGCTTTCGGCCGCGAGCGCCGCCGCGACGAGGAAGACGGGTCTCATGCTCGCTCCAGGACGAGGGCCGCGTTCGTGCCCCCGAACGCGGACGACGTCGACAGGGCGACGCCGATCGGCCTCCCGGGAGAAAGCGGCACGCCCGAGACCACCTCGAGCGGCGAATCCGGGCGCGAGTTCGCGTGGCCGGCGGTCGGCGGGACGCGCTGGTGCACGACGACGAGAGCCGAGAGAATGGCTTCGAGCGCTCCCGCCGCGCCGAGCGTGTGTCCGATCGCGCCTTTGATTCCGTTCACCGGCACCAACCGTGCTTTCGCGCCGAGGACATGCGCCAGAGCGGCCTCTTCCATCGCGTCGTTGAACGTCGTTCCCGTGCCGTGGGCGCTCACGAAGTCCACCTCGGTCGCGGTCCGGCCCGCCTGATGAAGAGCCGTCTCGACGGCTCTCGTCAGGCCGCGCCCCTCGGGATCCGGGCGCGTCATGTGGTGCGCGTCCGAGCCCGAGCCATAGCCCGTGATCCGCGCGAGCATCGCCGCCCCGCGCCGGCGCGCCTCGTCCTCCTCCTCGAGCAGAAGAAACCCCGCCCCTTCGCCCAGCGTGAGGCCGTCACGCGCGACGTCGAACGGCCGGGCGACCGACGTGGAGAGCGCGCGCAGCGCATCGAAGCCCGAGAAGACGAACGGAGAGATGGCGTCGGCCCCGCCCGCGAGAACCCGGGTCGCGCGCCCCTCTCGAATCCACTCCGCGGCGAGGCCGACCGCCGCCGCGCCCGACGCACAGGCGATGGAGACCGTCGAGACGGGGCCGCGCGCGCCGTATCGTTCGGCGAGCTCACGAGAGAGGGCACCCGGCGCGCCCCGCAAGAGCGTCGCGGCTCCACCCTCCCGCGACGCGAGCCACGCCGTGAGGGAGCCGTTCCCGGCGAGGGTCGTCCCGACGGCGATTCCCGAGCGCCGGCCGCCGAAGTCTGGGCAGGACGCGAGCGCCTCGTCCGCGGCGCTGCGGGCGAACAGCGTCTCCGGCTCCACTCCCTCCGGCCCGGGCTCGCCTTCGATCAGGGCCGCCTGTCGCGCGTGAAATCGCCGCGTGTCGAACCGCGTGACCGGGCGGATCGCCGACCGGCCGAGAAGGGCGCCCTCCCAGAACGCGCCGACGCCGTGGCCGAGAGCGGTCTCGGCGCCCATTCCCGTCACGACGACGCGCGGCATGGTCCCCATGTCGTCTCTATAATCGCCCGGCCCGCCTCCCGCGCGGCGTCACCTTCCCGGAAAACCTCTTTCAGACCCATGAAGATCGTCATCGCGTCCGACGCGAAACAGCCAAACGCGACCTATCGCGGTGCCCTGCTCGCCGCGGGAGCCTTGCCCGAAGAGGTCGTCGTCGTGACTCCGGGCGACCCGGACCCCGGCGCGTTCGACGGGCTGCTGCTCGCGGGCGGTGGGGACGTCGCACCGACGCTCTACGGAGAGGCACCCGGGACGCCCACCCTCGAGCTCCATCCCGAGCGCGACGCCCTGGACTTCGCGCTTTTTTCCGCCGCCCAGAGGCTCGGCGCGCCGGTCTTCGGCATCTGCCGCGGGTTTCAGGCCCTGAACGTCGCGCTCGGAGGCACGCTGTGGCAGGACCTGCCTTCGCAGCGACCGCGCGGCGTCTCGCACGAGACGGACGAGAATCCGCACGCGGGGAAGGACCTTCCCGCGCACGTCGTGCGGACTCGCACCATCCCCTCTCCCTCGCCTTTCGCGGCGGCCGTCGCCGCGCTCGATGGGGCGTCCGTGAACTCGCGCCATCACCAGGGCGTGAAGGACCTCGCGCCGGGCCTCGTCGCGCTGGCGGCTTCGCCGGACGATCTCGTCGAGGCATTCGAGCGGAACGGAGACGCCTTTTGCGCCGCCGTGCAGTGGCACCCGGAAAACCTCGTCGCGGAACGGAAGGAGAAGGCGCTCTTCGAGACGTTTCTCGACGCGTGCCGCGCGCGGGCGCGGACCACGGGCCGGGCGGGCGAGCCGCTCGTCTTCGTCTCCCTCGAAGGCCCGCTCGCCGTCGTGAAGCTCGCGAGGCCGGCGGCGAGAAACACCTTCGCGGGAAACATGGCCGAGATGCTCGCGGATACCGTCGCGGCGCTCGCGGAGGACCCGACGGTCCCGGCCATCGTCCTGACGGGTCTCGGGGACGCCTTCTCGAGAGGACTCGACCCGGACCTCCTCGAGGCTCTCGTCGCGCTCCGCGACGAGGAGGGCCTTGCCTTCCACCTCGGAGCGCTCGCGCGGGCCGTGCGCACGCTCGCGTCGGCGCCCCGGCCCATCCTCGCGGCCGTGGACGGCCCTGCGTTCGGCGCGGGTTTCGCGCTCGCGCTCGCCTGCGATCAGCGGGTCGCACGTGGCAGCCCGCCGCTCGAAGCCGTCTTCGGCCTCTCCGCGCTCTTCCCCGCGCTCGAGCCGGGCGCGAGCGTCCTTCTTCCCGGGATGGCGTCTCCCCCGGCCGCCACCGACGTCGCGTTCTCGGGCGAGACGCTCTCGGCCTCACGGGCCCGGGAGCTCGGCCTCGTGGATCTCGTCACCGACGAGGGTTCCGCGCTGCCGCTCGCGCTCGAGCGCGCGGCGCAGTACGCCGAGCGGCCGATTTCCTCTCTTGCCGCGGCCAAGCGCGCCCTCGCTTCGAAGGACCGCCTCGTGCGCCTCGAGGACGCCTTCGCACGTGAGAAGGAGACCGCGCTCGCGGCGCTCCGCGACGGGACGCTTGCCGCCGCGCTGGCCACCTCGCACAAACATCCCGGTCTGCCGACCTCGGCCGGCGGCCCCGACCGTCCCCAATGACAGGAGACTCGATGAACCGCTCCTTTCCACCCTTTTTCGCCGCCCTGGCCCTCACTCTCGCCGCTTCCTCCGCCTTCTCGGTGGAGCCGCCGAAGCCGAAAGCTCCCGAGATGCCTCCCTTCGAGGTGGCGCAGCCCTACCCGAACTCGTGGTACGGCCGGTTCGGCGTGTCGAACTGCTCCTGGATCGACACGGGCGACGGCGTTCTCGTCATCGATACGGGGGCGACCGCTCTGGACGCGAAGAACCTCAGAGGCGAGATCGCGAAGACGACGAAGAACAAGCCGATCAAATGGATCGCCATGACGCACCTCCATTCCGACTCGAACGACGGCTTCATGACTTTCCTTCCGACGGACGCGACGCTCTTCGTGAACGCCCGCGCCACGGGCGCCATCGCGGGCTCGATCGCGCAGGGCAAAGCGAAGGCTCCGCACGTCATCGGAATCGGCGACCGCATCACGCTCGTGGCCGGCAAGCAGGCTTTCGAGATCGGCGTGCCGTCGGGGAACGCGCACACCGCGTTCGACCTCTACGTGTTCGACGCCTCGACGCGGACCGTGTTCACGGGCGATCTCGTCACGACGGACCGCTGCCCGATGCTCTCGGACCCCGACAGCGACATCAAGGGCTGGCTCGCGATCCTGGAGCGATTCGACGCACTCGGCGCGCGGGGCCTCGTGCCGACGCGGGGAAATCCCACGGGAAGCGCGGCGCCCGAGATCGAGAAGACCCGCCGCTATCTCACGTCCATGCTCGCGTTCCTCGTCGAAAAGAAGAAGCAGAACGCACCGGAGGCCCGTGTGTCGGGTGAGCTGGCCGGCGAGAAGCTGGCCGACTACTGCCCGCGCCAGCTGAACGCGGTCAACGCGCTTTCGATCTACCGCCGGCTCCTGCCCGACGGGACGACCCAGCCGGGGAGCGCCGCGGCGAAACCCGCGAAGAAGTGAGCCCCGTCGCCGTCGCGCGCGTCTCGCCCTCTCTTGCGCGGGGGAAGTGAGCCTCGACGGTCGTCTGGATGCCGCCGCGCGGCGTGAAGGCGCCCCGCACGGCCATCCGGCGCGGCCGGAGCGCGCGAACGAGGTCTCCGAGGACGCGGTTCACGGCGTTCTCGTTGAAGATGCCGAGGTTCCGGTAAGCGTTCACGTATTCCTTCAGGGACTTCAGCTCCACGCACCGGCGATCGGGTACGTAGGTCACGACCAGCGTGGCGAAGTCGGGAAGGCCCGTCTTCGGGCAGATCGAGGTGAACTCCGGGATCGTGATGACGATCTCGTAATCGGAGGAATACTGAGAAGGCCAGGTCTCGAGCTTCGGCAGCACCTCGCGCACCCCCGAGGACGCGTGCCGGCGGGTGTAGCGGGCCATGCCCAGAGGATAACGCGCGGGGGGCGGCACGTTTTATGCGAAGATCGAAGCTGCGATGGCATTCACGCCGGAAAAGCGCGCTGCGCTCCTCAAAGACGTCCGTCAGCTCGTCCTGATGGCCGCCATCATCCTGACCGGGCGGTCCGTCCTGGCCGACTGGTACGTCGTTCCGACGGGCTCGATGAAGCCCACGATCCTCGAGGGCGACCGCGTCTTCGTCTGGAAGTCCGCGTACCAGTTCCGGCTCCCCTTCTCGAGAGTCCGCCTCTTCGAGACCGGAACGCCGAAGCGCGGAGACGTCGTCGTCATCCGCAACCCCGACGGCGGGAGTGTGCCGTTCGTCAAGCGTCTCGTCGGACTCCCGGGCGACGTCGTCGAGCTCCGGAACGAGACGCTCTACGTGAACGGGAAGATCCAGCCGGTCGATTTCCTGCCCGAGCAGAAGAACGACGACGGCGAGCCGATTCTCCTCGGCACCGAGAACCTCGGCGGGCGCACGCACCCCGTTCGCGTCCTGCCCGACCGCCCTGCGTTCCGCACGTTCGGGCCGATCACGGTGCCCGAGGGCGAGGTCTTCCTCATGGGCGACAATCGCGACGAGAGCCGGGATGCGCGTTTCTTCGGCACGCGGCCCGTCCAGGACCTCCTCGGACGGGCGGTCGGCATCATGTGGAGCTGGAACCAGCAGTTCTTCAAGGGTCCGCGGTGGTCGCGCATCGGTCGCCCGTTCATCACGGACGTCCGCGGCGCCACGCCGAACTGATCCGCCCTCAGCGCACGGCGATCGCCGACGCGAGCGCCGGCAGCACGGCCCGCTCCATCTCCGTCGTTTCCCTCTCGTTCGCGCTCGAGACGACGAGGACGAGCCTCCCGTCCGAGGCCCGCTCTCCCGCCACCGTGTAGCCCAGCCTGCGGGACGTGCCGAGGCGGGTCGTGGCGGCGGCGCGCGCCGCGAGCGCGGAGCCCGGCCGGGTCACGACGACCGAAACGAGTCCGTCCGGAGTCTCGTCCGAAGGGCGCCTGAGGATGATGTGGAAGATCATCTCGCCCGCGTGCGCGCACTCGTGGGCCGCGACCGGAGCGTAGCCGGGAAGGCGTTCGACTGCGGCCCGCGCGGCCGCGGCGAGCCGCGGATCGAGATGCCCCGTGAACGCTTCGGGGGATGCCGCTTGGCGCGGCCACTTGCCGGCGCGCGCGCAGTTCTTGTGATTCAGCGCGGCGAAGTCGGCGGCGGTCGCGTCGAGCGCGACGACGTCGGCCCCTCGAGACGCCTCCGGCGCCAGGGCCCGCGACAGGACGAGCCAGCCGGTCACGCCCGCTCCGAGGACGAGGGAGGCCGCGAGGAGAAGCCCGGCGCCGATCGGGCGCTTCAAGGGAGTCCGGAGAAGGAGAGCGCGGACTTCGTCCTCGAACCCGTCGCGCGGCCCGGGCGTCGCGCCCGCCACCCGGCGAAACGACGCGCGGAGCTTCTCGCGGGCGTCCGACTCGGCGCGGCACTCCGGACAACGGTCGAGGTGCTCGAGGATCTCGTGCGAGAGGTCGACGGAAAGTTCTCCGGCGAGATAGGAGTCCAGTCGCCGTCGCACTTTCGCGCAGGCGTAGTCGCGGAGCTGGAGCGGAGCGGTCACGGGGTTCCTCCTTCGGCGGCGGGGCGGTTCGCGAAGAGGGCGGTCGCGGCCGCAGTCCCGCGCACCTTCTGGCGAAGCGCGCTCCGGGCCCGGGAGAGACGGGACATGACGGTGCCGATCGGCACGCGCAGAATCGTCGAGATTTCCTTGTAGCTGAACTCCTCCACGTCGGACAGGATGAGGATCTCCCGGTGCTCCGAGGACAGCGCTTCAAGCGCGGAGGCCACCTCTTCGTCGCGGATCTCCGTCGGGGTCGGCTCCTCGGCCGCGAGGGTCTCGGCGAGGCGGGCCTCGCCGTCCGAGCCGAGCGGAACCGGGACTTTCTTCCTCACTCTCTGCTGGTTCACGTTCCAGAGAATCCGGTACAGCCACGCGCGGCAGTTCGTGCCGCGTTCGAACCGCGCGAAGGACTTCCACGCCTGCAGGAAGACCTCCTGCGCGAGGTCCTCGGCCTCCGCGGGACGCCGTGCCAGGCGGAGCGCCGCGCGGTAGATCTCCCGGAAATGAGGCCAGGCCTCACGGTCGAAGTCCTCGCGGACGCGGTCCGCCGGGGTGGAGGGGACGGAGAAAAGGCCCATCGAGGTCATTCTTCCGCAAGGAGATGCGGTCCGGTGCCCGGATTATTCCTCCAGGGGCTTGCTCAGAATGCAGTCTAGACTTAATCTAACCTCGTCGTGGACACTCGAACCATGCTCTCGGGCCGCCTGAGGGAAAAAGGCCTCAGGGTCACGCAGCAGCGCGTGGCCGTGCTCGAGTACCTGCTCGCGACGCCGAGGCATCCGACGGCGGAGGAGGTCGGGGCCGCCGTCAACCGCGCGGTGCCGACCGCGTCGCGCGCCTCGGTCTACAACGTCCTGCACTCGCTGAAGGAGAGCGGCCTCATCGAGGAGCTCGTGCTCGACGACGCCGTCGCCCGCTACGACGCGAACCTAGACCGGCACCACCACTTCATCTGCCGCGCGTGCGGCTCCGTGGAGGACGTGCCCTTCGAGACGTTTCGCGAGGCGCCGCGTCCACGCCTCGCGGAGGGCCACATCGTGGAGGACTACACCGTCACGCTGCGCGGCGTCTGCCCGGCCTGCGCGAAGAGCTGACCGCCCTCCGCCGCTACCGCTTCTCCATCGGGACGTAGCTCCGGCGCGCGTGCCCCGTGAAGACCTGACGCGGCCGCGCGATCTTCTGCTCGCTGTCGCCCAGCATCTCCTGCCACTGAGAAAGCCAGCCGGCCGTGCGCGGGATCGCGAAGAGCACCGTGAAGAACGCCGTGTGGAAGCCCATCGCCTCGTAGATGAGGCCGGAGTAGAAGTCCACGTTCGGGTAGAGCTTCCTCTTGACGAAGTAGTCGTCCTGGAGCGCGATGCGCTCGAGCTCGAGCGCGATCGCGAGGAGGGGGTTCTTGCCCGTCACCTCGAAGACCTGCTCGGCGAGCTTCTTGATGACGGTCGCGCGCGGGTCGTAGTTCTTGTAGACGCGGTGGCCGAAGCCCATGAGGCGCTTCTCCCCGTGGCCTTCCTTGACGTCCTTCACGAAGGCCGGGACGTTCTTGACGTCGCCGAGCTCGTGGAGCATCCGGAGGACGGCTTCGTTCGCGCCGCCGTGAAGCGGCCCGTAGAGCGCCCCCGTGGCGGCCGCGACGGACGAGTACGGGTCGGTCTGCGCCGAACCAACCGAGCGCATCGCGTTCGTCGAGCAGTTCTGTTCGTGGTCCGCGTGGAGGATGAAGAGGACGTCGAGCGCCCGCTCGAGGACCGGGTTCGGGACGTACCGAGGCTCGGCCATCTTCTTCATCATCGCCAGGAAATTGCCCGTGTAGGAAAGCTCGTTGTCCGGGTAGACGTACGGGAAGCCGATGGAATGCCGGTACACGAAGGCCGCGATCGTGGGCATCTTCGCGATGAGCCGGACGATGTGATGGTCGCGCGACGGCACGTCGAAGATCTGCTTGGCGTCCGGGTAAAACGTCGAGAGCGCGCCGACAGTGGAGAGCAGCATCCCCATCGGGTGGGCGTCGTGCCGGAAGCCTTCCATGAGCTTCTTCACGTTCTCGTGGAGGTACGTGTGCATCGTGACGTGTTCGGTGAACTCCTTCAGCTGCGCCGCCGTCGGCAGCTCGCCCTTGAGGAGGAGCCAGGCGACCTCGAGAAAGGTCGACTTCTCGGCCAGCTCCTCGATCGGGTATCCCCGGTATTCGAGGATCCCCTTGTCGCCGTCGATGAACGTGATCGCGGACTTGCACGACGCCGTGTTCGTGAACGCGGGGTCGTAGGTCATGAGGCCGAAGTCCTTCTCGTCGACCTTGATCTTGCGCAGGTCCATCGCGCGGATCGTCCCGTTCTCGACGGGCACCTCGTACGCCTTCCCGGTGCGGTTGTCGGTGATCGAGAGCGTGCTTTTTTCAGCCATCGTGTCCTTCCTGCTAAGAGACGGGCCCGATCGAGTCCGGAGATTCTAGCCCGATGCCACGATGGCAGGGCTTCCGCGGCCAAACCCTTGCTTAGAATGCCCCCGTGAACCTCCGCCGGCACCTCGTCGAAGCCGCCACGCTCGTCCTTCTCGCGATTCTCTGCGCCCTCGTCGCGAACGCGCTCGCGTCGCGCGAGCGCAAGCTCGCGCTCGTCGGCAATTACCCGAATGCATTGAAGGTTTCGGAGAAGAGAGGGGAGAAGACCGGGGATTCCTCTACTAAGACCCTCTCGACGCCCGCCGCTGTTTCTACGCCTGCTGACTCTGGAGCAAAGGAAACGTCCGAAGTTTCTATGAAGGTGAATGGGCCGGAAGCGACCGCACCGGCGGCCCCCGCGGGCGATGGCGGTGCCGCCGCTTCAGCCAAACTACCCTTCGAAGAAAAGCGCCCTGGCCCAGCCACTGTGTCGACCCCGAAGGCCACCTCGGCAGCGGCTACGTCGGCCAAATTACCCTTCGAAGAAAAGCGCCCTGGCCCAGCCACTGTGTCCGCCCCGAAGGCCGCTCCGGTCACGGCTGGGTCCGAAGCAAAGAATTCTTCTTCCTCTTCCTCCCCCGCCGACCTGCTCAAGCGCTTTCCCCCCCACCACAAGCCCTACGTCGAGATCTCCGGCGACGACGTCGCCTGGCTCGTCGCGCGCGGCGCGCTCGTGCTGGACGCGCGCCGCACGAAGGACTACGAGCAGGGGCACATCGCCCGCGCGCGCAGCCTTCCCGTCTGGGAAAGCGACATCGACGCCCGCGTGACGGCGCTCGTCGGCGAGGGGCGCGACGGCGCGATCCCAATCGTCCTCTACTGCTCCGGCGGCGACTGCGAGGACTCGCACATGCTCGCGCAGAAGCTTTTCGGCGCGGGCTTCAACAACCTCCTCGTGTATCGCGACGGCTGGCCCGACTGGGTCAAGCGCGGGGGTCAGAGCGTGAGGGGGGCCGAGTCGTGACGCCGAAAGAGGCGCTCGGCTCGCCCTGGCTCACGGTCCGCGTCCAGATCGCGCTCGGCGTGTTCTTCGTCGCCGCGGCGCTCCCGAAGCTCGTCGACCCGCCGTCCTTCGCGCACATGATCTACAACTACCGGCTCGTGCCGGGCGCGTTCGTGAATCTCATGGCGCTCGTCATGCCCTGGCTCGAGCTCCTCGCCGGCCTCGCGCTCATTCTCGGCATCTGGACGCGCGCGTCCGCGGGCCTCGTCGCGGCGCTCCTTCTCGTTTTCGTCGCCGCGATCTCCCTGAACCTCGTGCGCGGCAACGCGATCGACTGTGGCTGCTTCGACGTGGTGCGGGCGGACAAGACCGTCGACGAGCGCTTCGCCGACATGCGCCTCGACATCCTGCGCGACCTCGGAATGCTGCTCATGGTCGTCCAGTTCTTCTGGGCGAAGGGATGGAGCCCGGCTCGTGAACACCAGGGGTGAGAAGTTCCTTCGCCCGTACCGCATCACGAAGGGGACGACGTTCCGGCTGAAGGACCATTCGCCTGGCGATACGGCCCACCTCCACGCGGACAAGAGGAAGGCCCGTGCCCTCCTTCAGCGAGACATCGAGCGCCTCGCGGCCTTGCAGGACAAGCTGTACGCGCAGGATCGATGGGCGATCCTCCTCATCTTCCAGGCGATGGACGCCGCCGGCAAGGACGGCACGATCAAGCACGTGATGTCGGGCGTGAATCCGGTGGGGTGCCAGGTCTTTTCGTTCAAGGTGCCCTCGCCCGAGGAACTCGACCACGACTTCCTCTGGCGCACGACGAAGTGCCTGCCCGAGCGCGGCCGGATCGGGATCTTCAACCGCTCGTACTACGAGGAGGTCCTCGTCGTACGCGTCCATCCCGAGTTTCTCGAGAGGCAGAAGCTCCCACCGCGCCTCGTGACGAAGGACCTCTGGGAGCACCGCTACGAGACCATCGCCGACTTCGAGCGCCATCTCGCCCGGAACGGGACCGTGATCCTGAAGTTCTTCCTGAACGTGTCGCGCAAGGAGCAGAAAAAGCGCTTCCTCGAGCGCCTCGACCTCCCGGAAAAGAACTGGAAGTACTCGGAGACCGACGCGAAAGAGCGCGAGCACTGGAAGGAGTACATGCAGGCGTACGAGGACATGATCCGGGCGACGGCGAAGCCTCACGCCCCGTGGTACGTCGTGCCCGCGGACAACAAGTGGTTCACGCGCCTCGTCGTGGGCGCCGCGATCATCGAGACGCTGGAAGGCCTCGGGCTCCGGTACCCCGCGATCGACGAGGTGAAGAAGGCCGAGCTCGCCGCCGCGCGCAGGATCCTGAAGGGCGAGTAGCCGCCCGCCGATTATTTCTTTTCGACGTGTCCCCCGAAGCCGAAGCGCATCGCGGAAAGCACCCTGTTCTGGAAGAGGTCGCCGCCGCGCGACGCGAAGCGCTCGAAAAGTGACGCCGTGAGGACGTGGGCGGGCACGCCCTCGTCGTTCGCGGCCGCGACGGTCCAGCGGCCTTCGCCCGAGTCGGACACGCGGCCGGAGAACGACTCGAGCGCGGGGTCGCTCGCGAGCGCCGCCGCGGTCAGGTCGAGGAGCCACGAGGTCACGACGCTCCCGCGCCGCCAGACTTCGGTGATGTCGGCCAGATTGAGGTCGTACTGGTAGTGCTCGGGGTTCCGGAGCGGAGCCGTCTCCGCGTCTTTCTCGTGCGTCGACTTTCCGACGCCAGCGTTCTTCAGGATGTTCAGGCCTTCGCCGTACGCGGCCATGAGCGCGTACTCGATGCCGTTGTGGACCATCTTGACGAAATGCCCCGCCCCCGCCGGGCCGCAGTGCAGAAAGCCGCGCTCGGCCGTGCCG
>DATIFW010000151.1:0-2464 GCA_035455045.1 Thermoanaerobaculia bacterium
ACGCGAAGGCGAAAGGCGCGCGCGTCCTGACCGGCGGCGCGCGCCGCGGGAACGGGCCGGGGCTCTTCTTCGAGCCCACGGTCCTGTCGGGCGCGACGCACGACATGGAGGTCATGCGCGAGGAGACCTTCGGCCCGCTGGTCCCCGTCATGCGCTTCTGGGAGGACGAAGAGGCGCTGCGCCTCGCGAACGACACGCACCTCGGACTCAACGCGACGGTCTTCGGTCCCCAGGGAAAGGCCGAAGCCTTCGCGCGCCGTCTGCGGTCGGGTCAGGCGATCGTGAACGACGTCCTCGTGAACTACTTCGTCGTCGAGTCGCCCCTCGGCGGGTGGCGCTCGAGCGGCCTCGGCGTGCGTCACGGCGTCGAGGCCCTGAGGCAGTGGACTCGGGTCGAGGCGATCACGACGCGCAGGCCGCTTCTGGCGGCCGTCGATCGCTTTCTCGCGAAGATGCTCGCGTTTCCGTACGACCCGCGCGTCCTCTCGGTCCTGCGCCGCGCGATGCGGATCCTCTATCGGCGGGGTCTTGCCGCGAAACTGCGCCGCCCGCCCTGACGCGGCGCCTCGTACAATCGATCGGATGAAGGCTCTTATCGCCGCGCTCGCGGCCGCCGTCCTCGTCTCTCCCGCCGCGGCCGCGCAGACGGGCAAGCCCGCAGCGAAGCCGTCTCCGGCCACGACCGCGGGCCTCCAGGTCTCGACGGGAAGCGTCGCCCCGAAGGGGGGCCGGGAGGCGAAGGTCGAGGACATGCGCGTTCTCGAAGGCGCGTCGACCGACCCCTTCGAGCTCGAGCGTCTCGGCCTCGCCGCGGTGAACGCGAACCAGCTCGACCGGGCGCGCGTCTTCTTCGAGCGCGCGTGGACGCTCGGCGAGCTGCCGACCGCCGCCTACAACCTCGCCTGCCTCGACGCGCGCGCCGGACGCGTCGACCAGGCTTTCACCCGTCTCGACAAAGCCGTCGCGGCGGGGTTCGACGACGGCGTCTCGCTCGAGAAGGACCCCGATCTCGCGGCCCTTCGCGGCAAGCCGAAATTCTCCCGGATCGTCTCGGGAGCGGCGAAGAACCGCGCCGCCGGCGACGCGGCAGCCGTGAAGGAAGGCGTCTTCCTTCTGCCGAAGGACAGCGCCCTCGCGATCCTGGTCCTCGTCCACGACAAGGAGTCCGATCCCTTCACCGTGAGCGGTCCGTTCACGGACATCGCGCTGTCGCACCATCTCTCTGTCGCGGCTCCCCGCGGACCCGGCCGCTCGGCGAAGAAACGGTTCGGCTGGGGCTCGGCGGACCGTGCCCAAAAAGCGATCGACGCGGCCGTGGCGGCCGCGCGCCGGAAGGCGGGTAACCAGAAGCTCCCGGTCCTGCTTGTCGGCGTGGGGCGGGGCGGCACGGAGGCCTTCACGGTCGCCGCGCGGAGCGCACCCGGCACGTTCGTCGGCGTCGGGTCGATCGGAGGGCCGTTCGATCCCGGTGCGACGCCGAACCCCGTCGGGCTTCGCGGCGTGCGTCTCTTCCTGGGTTACTCGCGCGATGCGGCGCCGGCCGAGGTCGCCGCGACCCGGCGCGGCATCGACGTTCTTCGCCAGCAGGGGTTTCAACCGACGGTCGCCGAGTGGCCGGGCGCGGGCTCCGGATTCCCGAAGGACGTCCCTCGCGCCGTGAAGGAGACGCTCGACGCGTTCACGGGCCTCGCGCCCGCCGCGCCTCGCTGACGCCCGCATGGCCGTCGACTTCTACCGCCACTCGCTCGGAGAAGAGGAGAAAGCCGCCGTCCGCGACGTTCTCGATTCTCTCTTCCTCACGACGGGGCAGAGGGTCTACGCCTTCGAGAAGGCCTTCGAGGAGTATCTCGGCGTGCCCGCCGTCGTGTGCACGGCGCATGCCACGGCCGCCTTGCACATTTCCATGCTCGCGACGGGTGTCGGCCCCGGGGACGAAGTCGTCACGACGCCGATGACGTTTCTGTCCTCGGCGAACGCGATCGTATACGCAGGCGGGACTCCGGTCTTCGTCGACGTCGATCCCGCGACCGCGAACATCGACCCCGCCGCCGTCCAGGCGGCGATCGGGCCGCGCACGAAGGCGATCGTCGCCGTCGATCTCTACGGGCTCATGGCCGACATGGTCGCGCTCCGGAGCCTCGCGGACCGCCATGGCCTTTCGCTCGTCGAGGACGCCGCACACTGTGTCGAAGGGCGCCGCGACGGCTTCGGCCCGGGGCGGCTCGCCGATTACGGCTGCTTCAGCTTCTACGCCACGAAGAACCTCACGTGCGGCGAGGGCGGCGCGATCACGGCGCGCGAGGGAGCGAAGAAGAGCCTGCTCAGGCAGCTCGGCTCGCACGGCATGTCGAAGAACGCGGCCGACCGGTACGCGGGGAAATATCAGCACTGGGAGATGGAGCGGCTCGGCTGGAAGTACAACCTCTCCGACGTCCAGGCCTCGATGCTCGTGCCGCAGCTCCCG
>DATIFW010000152.1:0-18931 GCA_035455045.1 Thermoanaerobaculia bacterium
CGTTCCTCGAACCCTGCGCGCTCGCACGGGGTGCGCTTCCGCCTGGTGGCGGGACTCGTGGCGGCCCTGGCCGCTCCCGCCGCGCGTGCGGACGACACCCTCACGCTGCCCGTCAGCGCGAAGGCGCGCCGGCCGGTGGCGCTGCCCTCCGGCGAGAAGATCGAGCTGTCGCTCAAGCAGACGATCGAGCTCACGCTGCAGAATGTTCTGGATCTCGACGTCGCTTCCTACAACCTCGAGGAATCGAAGTTCGGCATCCAGTCGGCGAAGGGCGCTTTCGACCCGTACGTCCAGCTCGATCTCGGGGCGACGAGCACGGAGAACGCCACGGCCTCGCGGCTTCAGTCGAGCCAGACGAAGTCCGAGATCGGCAACTTCACGTTCGGCGGCCTCCTGCCGCTCGGAACCACGTATGCCCTCGGCTGGACGAACCGTCGGCTCGACCAGGCGATTCCGGGCTTCACGACCATCAACCCCACGTACGCCAGCGGGCTCTCGGCCGGCTTCACGCAGCCCCTTCTGCGCAACTTCGGCACGGCCGCCAACGAGCGGTTCGTCGTTCAGGCCAGGCTCTCGCGCGATTCCTCGGCCTTCGACTTCGTGCGGGCCGTTCAGTCGGCGATCCAGCTCTCCGAGAACGCGTACTGGGACCTCGTCTACGCCGTCGAGAACCTGCGTGCCAAGCAGGAGGCCCTCGACCGCGCGAAAGACCTGAACCGCATCACGAAGATCAAGATCGACGTCGGCGCTCTGGCCCCGATCGACATCGTGCAGACCGAAGTGACGATCGCGCAGCGGGAGCAGGACATCATCACGGCCGAAGGCCTGATCGGCGACGCCCAGGACCGGCTGCGCCGCCTCCTGAACGTTCAGTCGCAGCCGGACTGGAACCGGCCCATCGTGCCCACGGACCGTCCGACGCGCGAGTCCCTTCGCGAGGGCTTTCAGGCAGACGTGGAAGCCGGCTTCAAGCGCGCTCTCGAGACGCGGCCCGAGGTGAAGCAGGCGCTGCTCACGATCGAGTCGAAGAAGGTCACGCGCGCGTACACGAGGAATCAGCTCAGGCCGCGCCTCGATCTGTCGGGCAGCTACGGGTTCAACGGCCTCGGCGCCCAGGCGCTCATCCAGAATCCCGACGGGACCCTGACGCAGCTGAACTACGGCGACGCCCTTCAGGACATCGTGCACCGGACGTATCCGGCCTGGACGCTGGGCGTCACGTTCGTCGTGCCGATCGGCAACAACGTCGCGCGTGGAAACGACGCCATCGCGAGCGCCGACCTCGAGCTCGCGCGCACGAACTTCGCGATTACGAAGGCCAATCTGCAGGTCGAGGTTCGGGCCGCGGCGCGCGCGATCGACACGGCGTACAGAAGCGTCGCGGCCGCCACGAAGGCGCGCGAGCTGGCCGAAAGGAACCTCGACGCCGAAAAGAAGAAGTACGAGAACGGAATGACGACGTCCTTCCAGGTCGCTCAGATCCAGAACGACCTCACGACGGCGATCACGGGCGAGCTCCAGGCGATCGCGACCTACCTGAAGGACATCTCGGCCTGGCACAAGTCCGTGGGAGACATCCTCGACGTCAACAAGGTCGTCCTCGAAGGGCTGGCTGTTTCCACGGCCGCGTCCCCGGCCGAGGAAGGAGCGCAAAGATGAGCGGAGCGCCCCCGGCTGTTCCCGCAGCCGAGGCCCCGATCTCGCCCGTGTCCGCCGTCGTCGGGACGTTTTCGCGCCCTTCAGAGACATTCCGGCGTCTCGTCGCCCGGCCCACGTGGTGGCTGCCTTTCGCTCTCATCCTCGTCTTCGCCGTGGGTTCCTGGCTCGTCGTGACCCCCAAGATGGACATGGACCGCACGATTCGCGAGTCCATCGAGAAGCGGGCGGAGAAGAGCGGGCGCACGATCCCGCCGGAAGCCGTCAACCGGCAGGTGGAGATGTCCAAGAAGATGATGCCGCTGTTCTTCGGCATCGCGATCGCCGGAAGCGCCGTGTTCTTCTTTCTCCCGGCGCTCGTCCTGTGGGGCTCCGCGAAGGCGATGGGAGCCGACGCTCGGTACCAGCAGCTCCTCGCGATCTGGGGTCATGCGGGACTTCCGAACCTCCTCGGAACGCTCGTCGCGATTCCCATCTTTCTGCAGCTCCCCGACACTTCGCTGACGCAGGAGGGAGTCGCTCAGGTTCTCAAGTCGAACGTGGGCGCCTTCCTGGACCCCTCCGCGCCCGCCCCGCTCCTGGCGCTGGCCGGCTCGCTGGACGTCTTTTCGCTCTACGCGCTCACCCTTCTCGTGCTCGGCTTCCGCAGGCTGCCTGGTCTTTCGAAGGGCGCGGCGACGGCGACGCCTATCGTCCTCTGGCTCGTCTACGTGACGGGTAAAGTCGTGTGGCGCGCGGTGTTCGGCTGAGGTCGCCATGCTGATCGAGATGGTCGACATCGAAAAGACGTACACGGTGGGCGAGGAGAAGGTCCGCGCGCTCCGAGGCGTCACGTTCTCGATCGACCGCGGCGAGTACGTCGCGATCATGGGCCCGTCGGGTTCGGGCAAGTCCACGCTCATGAACCTGATCGGTTGCCTCGACACGCCGACGGGCGGCGTCTACAAGCTGAACGGGGTGCCGGTCCACGAGATGACCGACGACGGGCTCGCGCGGATTCGCAACCGGGAGATCGGTTTCGTCTTCCAGACGTTCAACCTTCTGGCCCGTACGAACGCGCTCGCCCAGGTGGAGCTGCCGCTCGTTTACGCGGGGCTCTCGAAGAAGGAGCGCCGCGAGCGTGCGGAAAAAGCGCTCCAGCACGTGGGCCTCTCCGACCGGGCGCACCACAACCCGAACGAGCTGTCGGGCGGCCAAAGGCAGCGTGTGGCGATCGCGCGCGCGCTCGTGACCGGCCCGTCGCTCCTTCTCGGGGACGAGCCGACCGGCAACCTCGACTCGGAGACCGGGGAGGAGATCATGCGGCTCTTCCGGGAGCTGAACGACCAGGGAAACGCGATCATCATCGTGACGCACGAGGAGGACATCGCGGCTCACGCGCGACGCATCATCCGCATCCGCGACGGCCGGATCTCGGACGACCGCACGAACGACTCGAGCCGCGCCGAGCTCGTGGCGAGGGCGAAGAGGCAGGCGCTCGAAGGCGCCCCTCCGGGCAGTCCGACCGCGGCCAACCCCGCCTGACGTTCGGGCGCAGCTACACTGCGCACGTGGTCGCCGACGTCCTCGCGCTGGTGCTGCTGCAGCTGGCGGCGGGGTTGGCGGCATGCACCCTCCTGTCGTCCTCGAAGGACCTCTCGGGGGGATTCTTCGCCTTGCACGCGGGAGTGGTCACGGCGTGCCTTTCCTTGTCATTCCTCGCTTCGGGCAGCGGTGGTTTTCTTCTTAGAAGGGGGAGTGAGGCCGGCGCCGCTGCCGCGGGCGGCGCAGCGCGAGATGGTGGTGCTCTTTCGGCCGCACTCGCGCCGAGATCCCTTCTCCTGGCGGCCATTCTGACCGCGGGGGCGGCAACGCTCTGCGCGCGCCTGCGTTCCCCCCGCTCTCTTACCCTTTCTAAGAATCTTCTCTTCATCTCGGCCTGCAGCGGCGCTGCCGTTCTGCTCTCGCGTGTCGGGGTGGAGCCCTTCGTTTCCCTCCCCGGCCTCGGTCCCGTGTGGCTCGCCGCCGGACTCCTCCTCGGCGCGCTGCTGTTCGGCGCGGTCGTATGGGCGATGAACCTCGGGCACTGGTACCTCGTCTCGACCTCGCTGCCGTTCGGCCTCCTCGTGCGGGCGACCGAGGTCTTCGCTCTGCTCGTCCTCGCACGCACGGCCTTCGCTGTGGTCGCGCTGGGCTGGGCCGCACGTCTTTCCGCGGGCCCGGCGAACGAAGCTCTCGCAAACCTCCTCGATCCCATGCGCGACGGCTTCTTCTTCTGGTCGCGCGTGACGTGGGGCCTCCTCGCGCCGCTTCTGCTCGCGCCCTTCGTCGTGAAGACGGCGCGCATGAAGTCGAATCAGGCGGCGACGGGCCTCCTCTACGTGGGTCTCGTGTTCGTGCTCGTCGGGGAGCTCCTCGCCGCGTACCTCACGCGGCGTTCGGGACTTCCCGTCTGAGCGCGGGTCGCGGCCCCGGAAGCGTGAGAGAGAGCACGGCGGCGAGGAGGGGCAACGCCGCGAGAACGGGAAAGACCGCGGCGACGCCCAGGCGATCGGCGAGGGCGCCGAGAAGGGGGACTCCAGCCCCTCCGACGCCGATCGCGAGCCCCATCGTGACGCCTCCGGCTATGCCCTCGCGTCCCGGCAGGTACTCCTGACCCATCACGACCGCCACGCTGTACGTCGCGACGGTGCACCCGCCGATCAGGACGAGGGTCGCGAAGCCGGCGATTCCCGGCACGCGGAGGAAGAGGGCGAGGAGCGGAGCCAGCGGGAGGAGAGCACCCACGAGGACCGCGCGGCGGCCGAAGCGGTCCGCGAGCCGGCCTCCGGCCAGCGTCGCGACGGCGCCGGCGAGGAGCATCGCCGTCACGGCGAGAGCGGCCTGCTCCTTGGGCACTCCGCGGACCTTCACGAGATAGAGAGGCACGAAGGAGACGAGCCCGAAGGCGAAGAGCGAGCGAACCGAGATCACGAGGGAGAGCCGCGTGAACGCCCCCCAGCGTGGCGGGGCGGCGTCGCGATGGGCGCGCGAGAGCGAGGCTTCGGGGCGAAGAACGCGCAGACGCGGAAGCTCGCGCGCGAGAAGGCCCGCCATGAGACAGGCGGGCAGGGCCATCCAGACGATCCGCGCGACGCCTCCCGAACCCGCGAGGAGGGAGATCGCGACCGGCCCGAGCGCGATCCCGAGATTGCCGCCGACGGAAAACACGCTCATTCCGGTCGCGCGGCGCTCGCCGGAGGCGTAGTTCGCGTAGCGCGCGCTCTCGGGGTGGAAGGCGGCGACGCCCGCGCCCGAGAGGAGGATCGCGGCGATCGTCGCGCCGTATCCCGTCACGGCCCCGGCGAGCGCGAGGCCGCAGCCCGCGGCGAGGACCGCGAGCGGCATGAGGAAGGGCAGCGGCCGGCGGTCGGAGAGGTGCCCGAGGGCCGGCTGGATGAGCGACGAGAGCAGCGTCGCGGCGAGGACGACGCCTCCCGCCGCCGCGTACGTGAGGCCGCGTTCGGCGATGAGGAACGGGAGCAGCGCCGGCACGGCGCCCTGGTTCATGTCGTTGACGACATGGCCGGCGGCGAGCCAGCCGAGCGCGCGGCGGTCTATCGGACGGATCGCCATGAGCTGCGCAATGGTAAGAGACAGGGAGAGAGAGAAGAAGATTTTCTTAGAAAGAAAGAGAGAGAAAACAAGAGAAGAGTATTTCTCATATGCGGCGGCCGCAGTTGCGGCCGCCGCGAGAGGGAATCTCTTCCCCGGATGTCCGGTGTCAAGGGTCTTCGACCGCTACGCGGCGCGCGTAGCGCGCCCTTGACTCCGGACATCCGGGGGTACGTTCTCCGCCATCGGCGGCTGCATCAGCAGCCGCCGCATATAAGAAGAACTCTTCTTCTCCTCGTTCCACGTATGCTCGTTTCGTGCGCGTGTCCGCTTACTGCTCGGAATGCCTCGCCCGCATCGAGCTGCCTGCGCCGCTCGACACGCCTGCCGGCTCGGTCTCATGCCCTTCTAAGCATTCTTCGATTTCTTTCTCCCATTCCGAAGCAGTGAAATCTGGCTCGCGTGTCGATGTCTGCTCACGCTGCTCATCCACCGCGCTCTTCAGCCAGAAGGACTTCGACCAGCGCCTCGGCTGCGCGATCCTCGCCGCCGGCGCGGCGGTCGCGCTCGCGGTGTCCTGGCGCTTCGGCGGGATCTGGTTCGTGCCGGTGCTGCTGGCCGTGGCGGCGGTGGACCTGTTGCTCGCGCGTCGCGTCGCGCCCGTCGTCATCTGCTATCAATGCGACACGGAATACCGCGGGGTCGGCGATGCCGCCCTCACGCGCCCCTATGACCCGCACGTCGCGGAGCGGTTCGCCGACGTGAAGACCGTAAGGCGCATGAATCCCTGACGAGATCGGCTATTCTCCGTCCTTCCCATGCGTCCACTCGGTACGTATCGCCTCGCTCCGGCGCTCCCTGACACGCTCGCCCCCCTCTCGGCGCTCGCGCGCGACCTGCGGTCCACGTGGCGGGAGGATTTGCGCTCGCTCTTCCGGGATCTCGACCCTGAGGAGTGGGAGCGAAACGGAAACCCCGTCGTGATCCTCAGGACGACGGACCCCGCGCGTCTCGCGACTCTCGCCTCCGACGAGCAATACGTGGGGCGCGTTCACTCGGTCGCCCGGGCGCTCGACGCCGAGGATGCGGCGCCTCCGCGGCACCCGATCGCCGCCGCCCTCGTGGAGTCCGGCGATCGCATCGCGTATTTCTGCGCGGAGTTCGGCCTCACGGAGATCCTGCCGATCTATTCGGGCGGGCTCGGCGTCCTCGCGGGTGACCAGCTCAAGTCCGGGAGCGATCTCGGGGTTCCGATCGTGGGGGTCGGCCTCTTCTACCGCGAGGGCTTCTTCCGCCAGACGCTGACGGCGGATGCGCGGCAGAAGGAGACGTATCCGATCGCCGATCCTCACGATCTCCCGGCCGACATCCTGCCGACGCCCGCGGGCGTTGCGCCTATCGTGAGCGTGCGCGTCGGCGAGCGGGACGTTCATCTCCTCGTCCGCCGTGTGCGGGTGGGGCGCACCACGCTTCTCCTCCTCGATTCGCACCTCCCGGTGAATCGGCCGAGCGACCGCGAGATCACGAACCGGCTCTACGGGGGCGACAAGGAGATGAGGATCCGCCAGGAGCTGGCGCTCGGGATCGGCGGCATGCGCGCGCTCGATCTCGCCGGCCTCCGGCCCACGGTGCGCCACGCGAACGAGGGGCACGCCGCGTTTCTCGGCCTCGAGCGGATCCGCCAGCTCCGCGCCGAGAGAGGCCTGTCGTTCGCCGAGGCGCGCGAAATCGCGATGGCCGGAAACTGCTTCACGACGCACACGCCCGTCGCGGCGGGAATCGACCTCTTCCCGTTCGAGCTCATGAAGAAGTATTTCGCTGGCAAGGTCGACGCGTACGGCATCACGTTCGACGAGCTCCTCGGCCTCGGACGGCAGGTTCCCGAGGACCCGCACGAGTTCTTCTCGATGGCCGTGCTCGGGCTGCGCCTCTCGACGCACGTCAACGGCGTCTCGAAGCTGCATGCGCACGTGTCGCGCCGCCTGTGGCGCGGCGTCTTTCCGGAAGCACCGCTCTCGGAGATCCCGATCGCCGCGGTGACGAACGGAGTCCACCCGGACACGTGGACCGCGCCGGCGATCGCCGCCCTCGACCCGCGGCGCGAGGAGGGCGCGGACCGCGGGGAGCTTTGGCGCCGGCACGAGGGCCTGCGGGCGGCGCTCGTCCATGCCGTGCGTTCGCGGACCGCCGTCGCGCGTCAGCGCCGCGGCGCTCCGGACGTCGAGATCGAGGCCGCCTGGCAGCTCCTCGACCCGTCAGCCCTCACGATCGGATTCGCCCGCCGCTTCGCGACCTACAAGCGCGCCACGCTGATCTTTCACGACCCGGAGCGCATCGCACGGCTCCTGGAAGACCCGCACCGGCCGATCCAGCTCCTCTTCGCGGGGAAGGCGCACCCGAAGGACGAAGCCGGCAAGGAATTCCTGAGGCGGGTCGGAGAGTTCACGACCCTTCCGGAGTTCCGGGGCCGCGTCGTCCTCCTCGACGACTACGACATGCGGCTCGCCCGGCTTCTCGTTTCGGGCTCGGACGTCTGGCTGAACAATCCGATCCGGCCGAACGAGGCCTCGGGCACGTCGGGCATGAAGGCCGCCATGAACGGAGTCCTCACTTTGTCCGTCCTGGACGGCTGGTGGGACGAGGCTCCGCGCGAGGGGGCGGGTTTCACGATGGGTGACGACACCGACGGGCGGACGGATGACGACGTCGCGAGCGAGCTCTACGAGAGGCTCGAGAGCGAGGTCATCCCGCTCTTCTACGACCGGCCCGGCGGCGACCGCTCGCAGATGCCCGTCGGCTGGGTCGAGCGCATGGCCGCCGCCGCCTCCCGCCTCGGGCGGATGTTCTCGTCGGACCGCATGATCGGCGATTACCTCGAGATTTCTTACGCGCCCGCGGCTGCGCGCGTGCGGCGCCTTTCCGAAGACGGCGACAGAGGCGCGAAAGAGCTCGCCGCCTGGAAGGCGAAGACGCGAGTCGACTGGGATGCGGTGGAGTTCACGTCGGTGACGCTCGACCCGGCGGATCCGGCCCGCGTCGTGCCCGGCCAGACGTTTCGCGTCGAGGTTCAGCTCCGCCTCGGCGAGCTCGGACCCGAAGACCTCGCGGTCGACTGGTTCGAAGGTGAGATGGACCGGAGCGGAGGCGTCGATGCGGGCTACTCGACGCCCCTCGCCTTCGTCGAGCGGCGCGACGGCACCGCGACATGGGCCGGCACGGTCCAGCGCCCGGAAGACGACCGCCGCGGTTACTCGGTGCGCGTGCGCCCCCGGCACCCGCTTCTGTCGCATCCGAACGAGACCGGCCTCGTTCTCTGGGCCGAGTAGCTCGTCAGCTTCTTGCGATCGCGAGCTGGAACGACAGGTTCTCGAGGAAGAACGTCAGGTCGAGGTTCTTCACGAGGACGCCCGGAAGCGCGGGGACCGTCACGGGCGCGAAATTCAGGATCGCGCGAACGCCCGCCCCCGCCATCCTCTGCGAGAGCGGAATCGCGCCCTCGGCCGGGATCGCGAGGATTCCGATCTCGATCCCGAGCTCCCTCACGAGGCCCTCGATCGCCTGAACGTCGTGAATGGGCACGCCCGTGCGCGAGCGCCCGCCGACTTTCCGGCCGTCCACGTCGAAGAGCGCGGCCACCCGGAAACCCTCCGCGTTGAAGTTCGGCGAGTCGGCGAGAGCCTGGCCGAGCTTGCCCGCTCCGGCGATGCCGAGGGTGTGCGTGGCGTCGAGGCCCATGAGGGCTTTCAGGTGCGCCTTGAGAACGGGGACGCGGTATCCGACGCCGCGGACGCCGAACTCGCCGAACTGGGCGAGGTCCTTTCGGATCTGGGCGGAGTTGAGGGAGAAACGCGCGGCGATCTCGTAGGACGAGGCCGTGAAGACGCCGGCCGCCTCGAGACTGCGCAGCGAGCGCAGGAGAAGCGACAGTCGATGGCTCGTCGCTTCGGGAACGGGATCGGTTCGCGGCTCGGGTCTCTTCACCTCATCTCCCCGTAAACGCGGCCGCGGCCCCGCGGGCGACCTCGAGCAGGGAACGCGGGAAGACGCCCCAGACGAGCATGAGCGCGGCCGTCAGGAGGAAAGCGGCGCCGGAAAGAAGGTCCTCGGGCACGAGGGAAACCTCGCGGACCGGCTCCTTCATCCAGAGCACGTAGACGACGCGGAGGTAGTACCCGACCGAGATCAGGCTTCCGAGGACGCCGATCAACGCGAGGCCGACGAGTCCGGCGTCGACGGCCGCGCGGAAGACGAGGAACTTGCCGATGAATCCCACCGTGGGCGGAAGGCCGGCGAGGGAGAGCATCGAAAGGGTCAGGGCGGAGGCTGCGACGGGATGCCGCCGGCCGAGGCCCGCGAGATCGCCGAGGGGGTGAGGCTCCTTCTCGCCCGCCGAGAGCGCGGCGACGGCGAGGAAGGCGGCGGCGTTCGTGACCACGTAGCCCGCGAGGAAAACGAGCACACCCTCGAACGCCTCCGTCGTCAGCGTCGCCACGGCGATCGCCGCGTAGCCCATCTGCGCGATGCCGGAGTAAGCGAGCATCCGCTTGAGATCCCGCTGGGAGAGCGCGACGATGTTGCCGAAGAGGATCGAGAGCACCGCGATGATCGAAAAGAGAGGGCGCCACGGGTCCGGCAGGGAGGACGGGAACAGGGCGTGGAGGACGCGAAAGAGGACGAGAAGCGCGCCCACCTTCGGGGCCGTCGAGAGGAAGGTCACGGCGGGCGTCGTCATGCCCTGGTAGACGTCGGGAGCCCACCCGTGAAAGGGCACGAGGGCGATCTTGAACGCGAGCGCCGCGACGATCGCGAGGAGGCCCGCAGCCAGAAGCACGTCGAAGGGCACGAGCGAATTGCCCGAGGCGATCCCCTGCAGCCTCGTGAGACGCGTCGTACCCAGTCGGCCGTAGACCGTGGCGACGCCGTAGAGCAGGAACGCCGAGGCGAGAGCGCCGATGAGGAAGTACTTCAGCGCGGCTTCCGTCGCCGCCGGCACGTCCCGGTACCAGGCGGCGAGCACGTAGAGCGAGAGTGACATCAGCTCGAGGCCGAGAAAGACGACGAGGAGGTCCACGCCGCGCACCATGAGGATCACGCCGGCAGCCGAGAAGAGGAGGAGGGCGTAGAACTCTCCCTGGTTGCGCCTGTCACGCTCGAGCGCGGCCGCTCCGCCGAGCACGGCGAGCGCCACGGCCCCGAGGGCGACGAGCTCGATGTAGCGCGAGACGCCGGAAGACTCCACCGCTCCGGCGAAGAAAGTCCCCGTCGTGTCGCGCCCCGCGAGATTCGCGAGCGCGAGCGAAAGAAGAGTCACGTAGGGGAAGAAGGTCCTGAGCGGCCGCGCGAACGCGTCGAGGAGAAGGATCAGCGACGCGAAGAGAGCGAGGACGAGCTCCGGCGCAACGCAGGCGAGGTCCGAGCCGGTGACCTGAAGGAAACCGGTCATCGCGCGGCTTCCTCCCGCGGTGCCGGCAGCTCGTGTATGGCGAGTCGCTTGAAGGAATCCTGGCCTGCGGGACGGGCGACGGCCGCCGCGGCGCCCGGCGCGCTCACGCGCTGAAGGGTCTTCACGCTGCCGTCCACGAGAGTCAGCAGCGGCCTCGGAAAGACGCCGAGGAGGACGATGAGGACGACGATCGGAAAGGCGCCCGCCAGCTCCCAGCCGTTGATGTCCGTGAGGGAGCGGTTCGAGGGGACGGTCTCGGGACCCCAGAACACCTTCTGGATGAGCGTCAGGAGGTAGATCGCTCCGAGGATCATGCCGGTGGCCGCGACCGCCGCCCAGGCGACCTTCACCTGGAACACGCCTCCGAGGATCAGGAATTCGCCGATGAACCCGTTCAGGCCGGGAAGCCCGATCGAGCCGAGCGTGGCGATGAGGAAGAGCGTCGTCGTCACGGGGACACGCGCCGCGATGCCTCCGAAGTCGGCCATCTCGCGCGTGTGGCGGCGGGAGTACAGGACGCCCACGAGGAGGAACAGAAGCCCGGTGGTGAGCCCGTGGCCCACCATCTGGAAGATCGCGCCCGAGAGCGCGGCGGGAGTGCCCGCCACGATGCCGAGCACGACGAGGGCAAGGTGGCTCACGGACGAGTACGCGACGAGCTTCTTCATGTCCTTCTGCGCGGCGGAGACCCAGGCTCCATAGACGATGCCGACGAGCGCGAGGAGCGCGAGAAGCGGGCCGTATCGGGACGCCGCGTGGGGAAACAACGGATACGCGAAGCGCAGAAGGCCGTACGTCCCGAGCTTCAGGAGGACGCCCGCGAGGATGATCGAGCCGCCCGTCGGGGCCTCGACGTGGGCGTCCGGAAGCCACGTGTGGAGCGGCCAGAGCGGCACCTTCACGAGAAAAGCGAGCGTGAAGGCGCCGAAGAGGAGCGCCTCGGTCCCGGGCGCCAGGTTCCAGGCGCCGGAAGATGCGGCCCGCGTCCACTCGACGAGCGAGAACGACTGAAAGCCGGTCGCCCTGAGGTGGACGTTCGCCGCGTAGAGGATCGCGACGAACATCAGGAGCGAGCCCGCCATCGTGAAGAGGAAGAACTTCATCGTGGCGTAGATGCGGCGCTTCCCGCCCCAGACGCCGATGATGAAGTACATCGGCACGAGCATCACTTCCCAGAAGACGTAGAAGAGGAGCGTGTCGAGGGCGACGAGGCTTCCGAGCATCCCCGTCTCGAGGAGAAGGAACGCGGCGACGTACCCCTTGAGCTTCTCGATCTCCTGGCCGCACGAGACGAGCAGGACCGAGACGGTGAGCACCGTCGTGAGGAGCACGAGCGCGAGGGAAAGGCCGTCGATGCCGAGCTGGTAGCGGATGCCGAAGCGCGGGATCCACGCGCGGTCGATCGCGAAGGCGGTCGGCGTCGCGGTCGCCGGGTCGAAGCGGAGCGTGATCATCGCGCTCACGACGAACGTGAGGAACGAAGTCAGGAGGCCGACCGCCTTCGCCCCGGCCTTCGAGGAAGCGGGAAAGAACGCGAGGACGAGGGCGCCCAGCGTCGGGAGGAAGACGAGCGTCGTGAGGAGGTCCGCGCCGAGGGGATGGAACGTCGCGAAGCTCATCGGCCTACCTCACCCACACGTAGACGAGGAACACGGCGATCCCCAGCGTGAACGCGAGCGCGTAGTTGCGGACGTGCCCGGTCGTGAAGAAGCGCAGGAGGTCGCCCGCCAGCTCCACGAGGAAGGCCGAGGCGTTCGCGATGCCGTCGATGAAGAGCGCGTCGAATCCGCGCCAGAGGAACGTCCCGATCTTACGGAACGGCGAGAGGACGAGCGCCTCGATGCCCTCGTCCACGTTCCACTTGTTCGCCACGAGGCGGCCGAGGGCTCCGCTCTTCACGTAGAAGGCGTGCGCCTGCGGCGAGACGGCCTCGGCCGGCCCGGAGGCACGGCCGTACCAGCGCCACGCCCAGGCGAGGCCCGCCACGGCGACGCCGAGAGAGAGGAGCATGAGGCCGATCTCGAGTCCGTGCGACATCTCGGGAATCTCCGGGTGCGCGACGGACGCCTCGAGGAAACGCCCGATGCGGTCCGAGCCGCCGAGGGCCGCCGGGACGCCGACGAAGCCGGCCACCGCGGAGAACGCCGCGAGGATCCAGAGCGGGACGGTCATCGTCGCGGGGCTTTCGTGCGCGTGCTCCGCGTGGCCGCGCGATCTTCCGAAGAACGTCATCGAGACGAGACGGAACATGTAGAACGCCGTCAGGCCGGCCGTGAACAATCCGACCGCGTACAGGGCCCAGTGGCCCGAGGCCGCGGCCGAGCCGAGGATCATGTCCTTCGAGAAGAACCCGGCGAGCGGGAAGATGCCGGAGATCGCGAGCGTCGCGACGAGCATCGTCCGGAACGTCTGCGGGATCCGCGCGGCGAGGCCGCCCATCTGCCGCAGGTCCTGCTCGTGGTGCATGGACAGGATGACGGACCCCGAGCCGAGGAAGAGACAGGCCTTGAAAAACGAGTGCGTGAAGACGTGGAAGATGCCCGCCGAAAAGGCGCCCACCCCGCACGCGAGGAACATGTAGCCGAGCTGCGAAACCGTCGAGTACGCGAGCACCTTCTTGATGTCGTTCTGCGCGAGGCCGATCGTCGCCGCGAAGATCGCCGTGCCCGCCCCGATCCACGCGACGAGCGTCAGAGCGTCGGGCGCGAGGACGAAGAGCGCGCTGCAGCGCGCGACGAGGTAGACGCCCGCCGTCACCATCGTCGCGGCATGGATGAGAGCCGACACGGGCGTCGGACCCGCCATGGCGTCGGGCAGCCACACGTAGAGCGGTATCTGCGCGCTCTTGCCGCAGGCTCCGAGGAAGAGAAGGACGCAGACCGCGTAGACGCCGAGCGGCGCAGAGCCCGAGAGCACCTGCTGCCTCGCCGCATCCACGAACGAGAAATCGGCCGTGCCGAAGAGCGCAAAAACGCCGAAGATGCCGAGGACCATTCCGAAGTCGCCCACCCGGTTCGCGATGAATGCCTTCTTGCCGGCGGCGGCCGCGAAGTCCTTGTCGTAGGAGTAGCCGATGAGGAGGTACGAGCACAGACCCACGCCTTCCCATCCCACGAAGAGGAGCGGCAGGTTGTCCGCCAGGACCAGCATGAGCATCGCGAACATGAAGAGGTTCAGGAACGAAAAGTAGCGGCCGTAGCCCTCCTCGTCCTGCATGTACCCCACGCTGTAGAGGTGGATGAGCGTCCCGACGAACGTGACGAAAGACAGCATGAGGGCCGAAAGGGCGTCGAGGCGGAACGCGACGTCCACCGAGTAGTCGCCCGCGACCATCCACGTGTAGACGTGCTGCACGACGGGCGCGATCCCTTCGTGGCTCTTCAGCGCTTGGAGGACGTACGGGACGAGGGCTGCGAAGGAGAGGACGGCCGCGAGGCCGACGGCGCCGACGCCGACGATTCCGTGGAAAAGGCGCTGGGCGTAGGGAAGGCGCGCCTTCGGCTGGTCGTGGTCGCGCTCCCCCTCGGCCCGCGTGCTCGCCGTGAGGAGCGCGACGAGGCCGTTCAAGAGGAATCCGGCGAGCGGAAGGACGGGGATGAGCCAGAGCTGGTTCACGCGCGGCTCACCACTTCAGAAGCGCGATCTTGTCCACGTCCACCGTCCGGCGGGCGCGGAAGAGCGCGACGAAGATCGCGAGGCCGACGGCCGCTTCCGCGGCGGCCACGGCGATCACGAAGAAGACGATCATCTGCCCCGCGAGGTCGCCGCGCATCCGCGCGTACGTCAGGAAGAGCAGGTTGACGGCGTTCATCATGAGCTCGATCGAGAGAAAGATCGAAATGGCGTTCCGCTTGAGGAGCGCGCCCGCGAGCCCGATCGCGAAGAGGAGCGTGCCGACGACGAGGAACGCGCCGGGCGGTACCGTCATCGGGGCGACTCCGGGAAGAGCGCCCGTCATTCGAACTTCCTCTTCGAGAGAAGCAGCGCTCCGACCGCCGCGACGAGGAGGAGCAGCGACAGCGCCTCGAAGGCGAGGAGATAGTCGGAGAAGAGAAGCCGCCCGAGGGCCGGGATCTCGTCGGGCGAGGGGACCGAGCTCGCGGACGGCATCCCGCGCGGCGGCGCCGGAGCCCGCAGGGTGGCGCCCGAAAGAAGGCCGCCGAGCGCGAGCGCGACGAGGAGGCCGAGCGTGCGCTGCACGGGCCGGTCGTCCCGGTCCGCTGCCTCCTCCTTCAGGTTGAGCAGCATGATGACGAACAGGAACAGAACGAGGATCGCGCCCGCATAGACGAAGATCTGCAGCGCCGCGATGAAGGGCGCGGCGAGCAGGATGGCGAGGACCGAAAGCGCGAAGAACGTCACGACGAGGGACAGGACGCTCCTCACGGGCTTCTTCTGGACGACCATGAGCAGCGCGAAGGCGAGCGCGAGGGACGACGCGACCCCGAAGATGACGAGCTGTCCGCTCAGGGACGGCATCAGATGACCCTCCAGAGAACGAGAGCGCCCGTCCAGAGGAGGTTGAGCAGCGAAAGCGGCAGGAACACCTTCCAGCCCAGGTTCATGAGCTGGTCGAAGCGGAAGCGGGGAAGAGTCCAGCGCACCCAGACGAAGAGGAAGATGAAGAAGCCCGTCTTCGCGGCGAAAACCGCGATCGAGGCGAGGCTTCCGGCGATTCCGGTGAGGTGGAGGAAAGGAAGCGACCACCCGCCGAAATAGAGCGTGGCCATCATCGCCGAGGCCGCGATGAGGTTCAGGTATTCGGCCATGAAGAACATGCCGAAGCGGAAGGCCGAGTATTCCGTGTGGTAGCCCGCGACGAGCTCGGCCTCGGCCTCCGGCAGGTCGAACGGCACGCGGTTCGTCTCGGCGAACGCGGACACGACGAAGATCAGGCACCCGATGGCCTGCGGGAAGCAGTTCCAGAGCGGCAAAAAGCCGAGGAACGTCCCCGAAGCCTGGTACTCGACGACCCTCTGGAGCCGGAGCGAGCCGGCGGCGAGGAACACCGAGATCGCCGCGATGCCCATCGCGAGCTCATAGCTGATGACCTGCGCCGAGGACCGAAGCGCGCCGAGAAGAGCGTACTTGTTGTTGGACGACCAGCCCGCGAGGACGAGCCCGTAGATGCCGACGGAGGTCAGGGCGAACACGTAGAGGATGCCGATGTTCACGTCCGCGACCACGAGCGAAATGTCGCGCCCGAAGAGGTGAATCGTCGATCCGAACGGGATCACGGCGAACGTCGTCATCGACGGCACGAGGAGGATGAGCGGAGCGAGCGTGTGGAGGACCCGGTCCGCGTACATCGGGACCACGTCCTCCTTCAGGAGCAGCTTCAGGATGTCCGCGACGGCCTGAAAGAGCCCGAAGGGTCCCACGCGGTTCGGCCCGGGCCGGTCCTGGATGAGGCCCGCCATGCGCCTTTCCACCCAGATCAGATTCGGGAGGACGGCGCCGAGGACGCAGGCCCAGACGAACGCGATCTTGGCGGCACCTTCCACGGCGGCGGCGAGCGTCGGGCTCATGAAAGGCGGTCCGGCGCCGCGACGGACGGGCGCGGGAAGACCTCGACGTCGGGGTTGCGGTCGAGCCCCAGGACGTCATAGGCGGCAGCGGGAGAAATGGAGGGCGGGTTTCCGACGAGAGCGTCGGAGTCCCACGCAAGGCCGCCGTAGCCGGCGACGGAGCCCTGCATCCTTTCGAAGACGTCCCGGGCGGTCCACTGGGTGTCGAAAACGCCCCATCGCGCGCCGAGGTGCAGCAGGATCTCGAGGTCCGTGCGCACGATGGGCGGCGAGACGATCGCCATGTCCACGCGCTGCACGCGACCCTTGGCGTTCACGAACGTGCCTTCCTTGCCCGAGAGCGGCGCGACGGGGAGCACGATATCGGCCGCGTCGGTCAGCGCGTTGCGCCTGCGCGCGTGAACGATGAGGACGCTCGCCTTGCGCAGCTCCGCGACGAAGGCGGGATCGGCGCATCTCTCGCTGAAGTCGGCGTCGGCGACGTAGAGGACGGCGGGAGAAGACAAAGATGAAGAGGAAGAAGAAAAGGAAGATTTCCTAGAAAGCAGTAGGGAAAGGGGCGAGGTTCCGCCTTCTTTGGCGCGCTTCAAGCCGGCCGCCTCGGCGCCACGGCTGTTGGGGGCGGCTTCCGTTCCGTAGATCCACCCGTCCGCCTTGTTCTTGATCCGCCGCTTTGGGCCGTCGTCGACGAAGAACTCGGGTGCATTCACCTTCAAAGAATCTTTGCAGAGCGTGGCGAGAAGCCAGGCTTCCTCGGTCGTGAGGTGCGCCGACCCGATGAACCGGACTCTTTCTTCTCTTCCTTTCGAAGCAAGATCTTCTCTCTCTTCTCCCAGCGCCTCGTCGATCGCGACTTTCACGGCATCCAACGCCTCGCCCCAGTTCGTGTCCTCGCGGGCGTCGCCGCCGGGGACACGGATCTCGGGCTTCGTGAAATCCTGCCGGTTGAGATCGTCGGACCGGAACCGGCCGTAATCGCACATCCAGAAGTCGTTCACGGCGGGCTGGACGCGTGGGAGGAAGCGGTACACGACGCGGTCGCGGTGCTCGATGGACATGTTGCAGCCGATCTCGCAGCCGTCGCACACCGAGCGCGTCTTGTCGAGCCACCACACGCGCTTTCGGAATCGGAAGTCTCTCGTCGTCAGCGCGCCGACGGGGCAGACGTCGGCCGCGCAGGCCGAGAGGTCGTTGTCGAGCGCGCGGCCCTCGTGCGTCCAGACGAACGTATGGCCCCCCCTCTCGACGAACGCGAGCTCGCCCGTCCCGGTGATTTCCGCGCAGAAGCGGATGCAGCGCGTGCACTGGATGCAGCGCGTCATGTCCGTGATCACGTGGGGGCCGATCGGCGTCCGGTCGTAGCCGGGGAACTGCCGCCTCGTCTCCGACGTGCGCGACACCGGCAGGCCGGCGCTCACCGCGTTGTCCTGCAGCTTGCACTCGCCGGCCTGGTCGCAGATGGGGCAGTCCAGGGGATGGTTGATGAGGAGGAACTCCATCGTCGCGTTGCGCGCGGCGAGAGCCTTTTCGGTCGAGGCCTTGATGACCATGCCGTCGCGCACGGGCACCGTGCACGAGGCCTGGATCTTCGGCACGCCCTCGACCTCGACCATGCACATGCGGCACTGGCCGACGATCGACAGGCGCGGGTGGTAGCAGAAGTGCGGCACGTCGACGCCCGCCGCGCGGCACGCCTCGAGCGCGTTCGCGTCGTTCGGGACTTCGACGGTCTTGCCGTCGACGGTCACTTTGGCCATGACGCGTCCGAAGAGAAAGAGAAAAAGATTTGCTTAGAAAGAAAAGAAAGAGGGGAAGAGGAGGGGACCGTAGCTCCCGATTGGCCCGTGTCAAGGGCGCGCTTCGCGCGCCGCGCAGCGGTCTTCGACCCTTGACTCGGGCCAATCGGGAACAGATTTCCTGCTATCGGCGGCTGCATCAGCAGCCGCCGCATATGAGAAGAAAACTCCTTCCGAATCTTTCTCACGAGTGAATTCCCGCCGCTGTTCTGTCGGCAACCTTGTTCGTGAGGTCTTCTGACGCCGCCAGTGCGAAATCCGGATGGCTCGATTTCGCGATGTAGGCCTCGAACTCCTCGCGGAACTTCGTGATGCCCGAGAGGACGGGCGCGATCGCGGCGTCGGCGAAGACGCAGATCGTCATGCCGTTTCCCATCTGGCCGGCGATCTGGAGGAGGAGGTCGAGGTCGCTCTTTTTTCCCTCGCCGTTCAGGATGCGCTTGAGCATCTTGTGCATCCACGGCGTGCCCTCGCGGCAGGGCGTGCACTGGCCGCAGGATTCGTGCGCGAAGAACTTCGCGATGTTCGTCACCGCCTTCGGGATGTCGGTCGTCTCGTCCATCACGATGATCGCGGCCGAGCCGAGCATCGATTTCGCGGCGGCCACGCCGTCGAAGTCCATGGGGAGGTTCTCGACTTCCTTTGCCGTGAGAATCGCGGCCGACGCGCCGCCCGGGATGACGGCCTTGAGCTTCCGTCCGCCCTTCACGCCGCCCGCCATCGCAAGGAGCGTCTCCCAGGGAACCCCGATGGGCGCTTCGTAGACGCCGGGCCTCTCGACGTGGCCCGAGATGCAGTAGAGCTTCGGCCCCGTGTTCTTCTCGTTCCGGCCGATGGCCTTGAACCAGTCCGCGCCGCGGTCGAGGATCTGCTTGACGCAACACAGCGTCTCGACGTTGTTCACGACGGTGGGAGAGCCCCAGACGCCGGAGACG
>DATIFW010000153.1:0-22434 GCA_035455045.1 Thermoanaerobaculia bacterium
GGGATCCCTCGCCCCCTCGTATCTCGTCGCGCTGTCGATCATCAAGGAGCCCGTCGTCACGCCGCCCGGTCCGGGCGAGCGCGCGACCGAGTTCGACGGCATCGTCGAGTCGATCCCCGCCATCCCGACGGCGAACGGCGCGCCGCTGGGCCATTGGAAGATCTCCTCGCGCGACGTCCTCGTGAACGGGCTCACGAAGCTCGACGCCGGCATCGTCGTCGGCTCCGCCGTCCACGTGAAGGGCAGGTTCGTGATGGCCTCGGCGGCGGGCGGAAGCCTTTTCGCGACGCAGTTCGTCGCGGCCGAGATCCACAAGAAGTAATCTCGCCCTTGCTCCGGCTGTTCGCGGCGGGTCTCGGCGGCCCGCCGCTTCGCTTTTCGGCTAACCTCGCGGGCATGAGCACCAGCCTCACCGATTTCTGCCGAGCGGAGATCGCCGCCCTGAAGGACGCGAAGACCTGGAAGAAGGAGCGCGTCCTCGAGGGCCCCACGGGAGCACGGGTCCGCGTGGACGGGCGCGACGTCCTCATGCTCACCTCGAACAACTACCTCGGCTTCGCAAACCACCCGCGCATCGTGAAGGCTGCTCGAGACGCGCTCGTGAAGTGGGGCAACGGCCTCGGCTCGGTGCGCTTCATCTGCGGGACGCAAGCTCTCCACAAGGAGCTCGAGGAGACGATCTCGCGGTTCTTCGGAACCGAGGACACGATCCTGTACATGTCCTGCTGGAACGCGAACGAGGGGCTCTTCGCGCCCCTCCTCGGCGAGGAGGACGCGCTCCTCTCGGACGCCCTCAATCACGCCTCGATCATCGACGGCGTCCGCCTGTGCAAGGCGAAACGCTTTCTCACGCCGCACGGCGACCTCGCGGCGCTCGAGAAGGCCCTGAAGGAAGCGTCTTCCCTGAGGCGCCGGGTCTTCATCACGGACGGGGTCTTTTCCATGGAAGGCGAGATCGGGCCGCTTCGCGAGCTCGCGGACCTCTGCGCGACCTACGACGCGACCTTCGCCGTGGACGACTCGCACGCGACGGGAGTTCTCGGGAAGACCGGCCGCGGCTCGGCCGAGGAGCTGGGAGTCATGCAGCGCGTCTCGCTCTTCACGTCCACGCTCGGCAAGGCGATGGGGTCGGCCGCTGGCGGCTTCACGACCGGGCCCGCCCCCGTCGTCGATCTCCTCCGGCAGCGCTCGCGCACCTCGCTCTTCTCGAACGCGCTCCCGCCCGCCGTCGCGGCGTCGTCCCTCGAGGCGTTCCGCATGCTGATGGAGGATCCGTCGCCCGCTCATCGCGTCCAGGAAAACGCGCTCACCTTTCGCGCGCGCATGGCGGCCGCGGGTTTCCGGATTCCGGACGGCATCCACCCGATCGTCCCCGTGATCGTCGGCGACACCGCGAAGGCGCTCGCGATGTCGGATGCGCTCTTTCGACGCGGCGTCTACGTCTCCGGCTTCGGATTCCCCGTCGTCCCGAAGGGCCACGCGCGCCTACGCTGCCAGATCTCCGCGGTCCACACGGAGGCCGATCTCGAGGAGGCCGTCGAGGCGTTCGTCGCGGTGGGGAAGGAGTTCGGGGTCGTGTGACGGGCGGCCGGGGCGTCGCCCGGGCTGCCTTATAATAAAGTACTTGACATTACAAAGTAGAACCGCGAAGCTTCGGGCGTGCCGGACGAGGGTGCTCTTCTCCACGTCGCGATCATCATGGACGGCAACGGGCGCTGGGCCGGCGCGCGCGGCTGGCCGCGCGTCGCCGGCCATCGGGCCGGTGCCGAGGCGGTGCGCCGGACCGTCGAAGCGGCACCCTCCCTCGGCATCGGCACTCTCACCCTCTACGCCTTCTCGTCCGACAACTGGAAGCGTCCGCCGGACGAGGTCGCGGTCCTCATGGGCCTCTTCCGGCGCTACCTGGAGAAGGAGACCGCCGCGCTCGTCGATCGCGGCGTGAGGCTTTCCGTCATCGGTCGCCGGGACCGGATCCCGGGCTCCGTGGCGGATGCCGTCCGGGCCGCGGAAAGCGCGACGGCCGGAGGGTCTTCCCTGCGCCTCCGCCTCGCCGTCGACTACTCCGCGCAGGACGCGATCCTCCGAGCGTGCGAGAACCCGTCGCCGCTGCCCGTCACGCGCGAGGCCTTCGCGCTCCGGCTGGGGGCGGCGTACGGACCTGCGAACGAGGCTCCTGACGTCGACCTCCTCATCCGGACCGCGGGCGAGCGTCGCCTGAGCGACTTCCTCCTCTGGGAGGTCGCCTACGCAGAGCTCTTCTTCACGGTGCGCATGTGGCCCGACTTCGGCGCCGAGGACCTGGCGGACGCCGTGCGCCGCTTCCGGAAGCGGCAGCGCCGGTTCGGAGGGCTCTCCGCCGCGGCGCCGACCGCGGCCTCCCGGAACGAGGTTCCGAATGTCCGCGCGCTCTGACCCCGACGCTCCCTTCGCCTCGCGGCCTCGCCGGCTCCGAGTTCCCAGGGACATGGCCGTGGCCCCTCCCCTCGACCCGGGTCTTCCGGCACCACATCTCGAGCGGCGTCATGCCCTTCTCGTGAACCCGTACTATCCGAAGGACCCGCACGCGAGCTTCGGCAAGCACGTTCTGACGCCCACGCTCGCCCTCACGAGCGTCGCCGCTGCGACTCCGCCCGGCTGGCACGTCGCCCTGTGGGACGAGAACCTCCTGCAAGGCCGGCCTCCCTGGGATCCGCTTCCGGAAGTCGTCGGCATCACCGTGCATCTCACCTTCGCGCGGCGCGCCTATGCCCTCGCAGACTGGTACCGGGCGCGCGGGTCCACCGTCATCCTCGGCGGGCTTCACGTCCTCTCCTGTCCCGACGAGGCCGCGCCCCATGCCGACGCCCTCGCGATCGGCGAGGGGGTCGCGCTCTGGCCGCTCCTCCTCGAGGACGTCGAGAGGGGCCGCCTCAAGCCCCGGTACCGCGCGGACTACGAGCATCCGTATCGCGACGACCCCGCTCCGCGGCGCGACCTCGTGCCGCGCGGGAGCTTCCTCACCTCCACGAGCCTCATCGCCACGCGCGGCTGCCACAACCGCTGTGGTTTCTGCTATCTCTCGACGCGGGGCCTGCGCATGCCGTACCACGTGCGCGACGTCGAGCAGGTCGTTCGCGAGTTCGAGGAGGGCGGACAGCCGTATGCCGTCTTCGTCGACAACAACCTCGGCTCGCGTCCGGATTACCTCCGTTCCCTGTGCCGTGCGCTGCGTCCGCTCGGACGCATCTGGAGCGCGGCAGTGACGCTCGATGTCACCGACGACCCTTCGCTCGTCCGCGAGATGGCTCTCGCCGGATGCACCGGCGTCTTCATCGGCTTCGAGTCCCTGACGGACGCGAACCTGGTCGAGGCGCGCAAGAAGACGCCGCGGGCGGACGACTATTCGCGGCGCGTGGGGCTTCTTCACGCGAACGGCATCCAGGTGAACGGCAGCTTCGTGCTCGGCTTCGACGGGGACCGGCGCGACGTCTTCGCGAGAACCGCCGCCTGGATCGAGGAGAACCGGCTCGAGTGCGCCACGTTCCACATCCTGACGCCATATCCCGGCACCCCTCTCTTCCGGGCGATGGAAGCGGGCGGACGGCTGTTGCACAGGGATTGGGATCTCTACGACACCGCTCACGCCGTCTTCCGGCCCCGGCACATGACTCCGGAGGAGCTCGAGCGTGGATACGCGTGGCTCTACGAGCGTCTCTTCTCCGCCGTCTCCATCTGGAGGCGCCGGCCCGAAGAGACGCGGGCCGTACTTCCCTACCTCGCCATGTCGTGGCTTTACAAGCGGTCGAACGCGCTCTGGCACGTTCTGATCCGGCACGGCCTCGTGCACACGGTCTGGGGACCTCTCGTGGAGGCCACCCGGAAGCGCCACCTGAAGTTCCGGCGCCGTCTCATGTCGCGTCCTGGAGACGGCCGTGCCGCGCCGATGCGGTCGGAGACGGTCCTCCCCGCGGGGGTGTGAAGTCGTGCGGCGGTCGCCTAGGCCGCCGGACGTCCGAGTGCGTCGAGCGTCGCGAAGGGCGGTTCGCCCGGGGCGCGGCGAGCGGCCCACGCGCCGCGCGCGAGCCATGCCGAGAGCGCGATGAGCCCTGCGACGACGAGCAGCCCGGACTCGCCGATCCAGACCCTGCCTCCCTTCGACGACGCGTCGAACGCGCCCTGGATCACCGCGTTCCATGACGCGTGAAGGAGAACGGCCGGCCAGACGCTTCCGCTCGAGAGGCGCAGGAACCCGATCGCGCAGCCCGCCGCCGAAATTCCGGTGACGAAGAGGATGGCCGAAAGGGTGCGGTTCCCACCCGCGGCGTACTGCCCCGTGAGAATCAACGGGACGTGCCAGAGGGCCCACACGACTCCGCTCACGAGGAGCGGCGCCGGGACGCCGGCCTCCACGAGGCGCGTGAGCATGAAGCCGCGCCACCCGATCTCCTCCCCGGCCGCCGAGAGGGCGCTGATCAAGGTCACGACCGTGAGGGTCAGAAGGAGCAGGACGGCGAAGCGCCCGATCGGGCGGAGACCCGTGATTGCGATCTTCGCGAGATCCGGCGGATCGAACCGAGCGAGCCCCGTCGCCCAGGCGACGCCGTAGGCCGGAACTCCGACCGCGAGAGGAAGGAGCCACGCGAGAAGGAGCGGCCGTGCGGGTGTCCGGCCGCCGAAGCGGAAGGAGACGTCCCGGATTCCTTCGCGGAATGCGAGCCGGCACACGAGGGACGCTGCCGCCGGCGTCCACATGAGCAGGAAAATGAGACCGCCTGACTCCCCGACGGGCCGGCCGGTCTTCGCGATACTCCATTCCAGCCAGGCGGAGACGCCCACGACGAGCACGAAGAACAGGGCGAGCGAGCGGCGTGCGACCGCGCGACGGCCCGGCGCGGCGGCGGACACCTACGGCACGACGCTCACGTGGAAGTGAACCTCGACCGTCGGCGCCGTGAAGCCTTCGGGAAGGGGTTCGAAGGGCGCTGCGGACTTGACCGCGGCGAGAGCCGCGGCGTCCCATCCCTTCTTGCCCGAGCTCATCGAGACCGTCGCGGAGACGAGCTTTCCGTCCTTCGCGAAAACGGCCTGCACGACGGTCTTCCTGCCGACCTCCGGGACCTGCGACGCCTCGGGCGCCCTCCACGTCCGCACGACCTTCTCGAACGTCCTGTTCTGATAACCCGTGTTCTTCAGGTTGCTCTGGAAGTAGACGTTCAAGGAGGCCCGCCCCGCGGCGAGCGCCGACCCTGCCGTGAGGGGGAAGAGGAGGATCACGAGCCCGCGCTTCATGCACTCTCCTTCCGGGGACGATAGACCACCCGCGCTAACCTTGCGCATGTTCGTGCGATCTTCCTTCTGCCGGCCGATCGGCCTTCTTTTCCTGTTGATGGCGCTCGCCTCGGCGCCGGGTCTCGGCGCGGACCGTCCGCAGATCCCGGTTCCTCCCGATCTCCTCACGCAGGCGGAGCTGACGGGCTTCAGGAAAACGGAGACCTACGACGAGGTGCTCGCGTTCCTGACGCGGCTCGAGCGGCTGTCGCCGTATCTCCGCGTCTCGTTCATCGGCCCGAGCGAGCAGGGGCGGCGCATCCCGGTCGTCGTCGCGTCCAAGGAGAAGTTCTTCGAGCCGGCGGAACGCTTCAAGAGCGCCAAGCCAGTCGTCCTCGTCCTGAACTCCATCCACGCCGGCGAGTTGGACGGCACGGACGCGACCCTGATGCTGCTGCGGGACATCGTGCTCACGAACCGGCTCGTGCTCCTCGACGGCGTCACGCTCGTTGCGGTCGTCGTCTACAACGTCGACGGGTACGTGCGCGTCTCGCCGTACAACCGGCCGAACCAGAATGGTCCGGAGGAGATGGGCTTCCGCTCGAACGCGCGCGGCCTGGACCTGAACCGCGACTTCGTGAAGGCCGACGCGAAAGAGACGCGCGCGCTCCTCGCGCTCGCGGACGCGTGGAAGCCGGACCTCTTCGTGGACGACCACGTGACGGACGGAGCCGACTTCCAGGCGACGCTCACGGTCTCGTACGCGAACGAGCCCGTGACGCCGGAGCCGCTCCGGAGCTGGCTGAAGTCCGTCGTCCCGAAGGTGCTGTCCGACGTCGAGGGCGAAGGCTTCGCCACGAACAACGCCTACGTCGACTTCCGCGACCCTGGAGATCCGATGAAGGGGTTCGATTCGTCGGTCTTTTCGCCGCGGTATTCCACCGGCTATTTTCCGGTCCGCAACGTGCCGTCGATCCTCGTCGAGACGCACGCGCTCAAACCGTTCGGAGACCGCGTCCGATCGAACGCCGTCTTCCTCCGGGCTCTCCTGGAGCGCACGGGTAAGAGCGCGAAGGACCTTCTCGCGGCACGTGAGAAGTCGCGGTCGCTCACGCGCACGGCGCCGGCCGGCTCACCCGTCGTCGTGGCGGCCGAAGGAGACCCCGCGCGGCCGGAGAGCGTCGACTTCCCGACGTACGCGTGGACGGAGGGCGTCTCGGAGGTCACGGGACGGCCGGTCGTCCGTTGGGACCATGCGCGCAAGAAGACGATCCGTATTCCGAGCCTCGAGCACGCGCGGGCGACGGTGACCGTGCCGCGCCCCGCGGCGTATCTGATTCCCGCGGGGTTCGGGAACGTCGAGGAGCGGCTGAAGGCTCACGGCATCCGTTACGAGGCGCTTCCCGCCTCCCGGACGCTCGCCGTCGGGACGTCGCGCGCCTCCTCGGTCGTCTTCGCGATGACGCCGGTTCAGGGCCGCGTGCGCGTCGAGGCGAAGATCTCGCACGCGAGAGAGACGCGCGTGCTCCCGGCCGGCTCGCTCTACGTGCCGCTCGACACCGAGCTCGCGAACGTCGCGATCGCCCTTCTCGAGCCCGAGAGCCCGGACTCGCTTTTTTCGTGGGGCGAGCTCTCCTCGTGCCTCGAGGAGAAGGAGCACATGGACACGCGCGTGCTCGATCCGCTCGCCCGGGAGATGCTCGCGAAGGATCCGGCTCTGAAAGCCGAGTGGGAGGAGAAGCTGAAGGATCCGAAGTTCGCGGAGGACGCGCGCGCGCGCCACCGCTTCTTCTTTCGAAGGACTCCGTATTTCGACGAGACCGTCGGCCTCGTGCCCGTCTTCCGGCTGGACGCGCCGCTCAGCGCTGCCACGCCGCCCGCCGGCGGGCCGGTTTCGGGCGCCGGACGAGAATGAGGCGGGCCGGGCGGCCCGCGCGCTCACAGGAGGCGCAGAGGCGGGCGTGCCCGAAGGGAGTTCGCCGCGTCCACTCGGCCGCGCACCCCGGGCAGCGATACGCGTAACGCGCGTTCGCCTCGCGCACGTGGCGCAGGCGCTCCGTCTCCGGAGCGGCCTTCCGCGCGACGCCCAATTTCTTCGCGAGCGACCAGAAGCGCGCCGAGTGGCCTTCCGCGATGCCCCAGCGCGCGAAGCAGATCGCGTGCGCGGTCTCGTGCAGGAGCGTCTGGAGGCGGTCTTCGGCCGACATGTGGCTCGACACGCGGATCACGTGAGGCGGGCCGTACGTGATGACGCCGCCGGTCGCGCGCCGCGTCGACAGGATGACGCGCGCCCGCGGAAGCTTCCACTCGCGGGCGAGGGCGTCGTAACGGGCCTGGAGCGCCGCCTGCTCCGCGCCGAGCTCGGCGGTGGACGGCGGCTCTTCGAGGAAGAGGTCGAGCTGCCTGAGACGCGACGGAACCGCGCTCATGAGGACACCTCCACTCTCACGCGCCCCACAACGCGTCGCGGTGCGGAGCGAGCGGCTTCCTGAGGACGACGGCGACGGCGACGGCTCCCAGGGCCGCGGCGAGAAGCTCGAGGACCGGGACCGGCCGCCCGTGGAAGGCGACCGGGAGCATCCCCTTCACGAGCCAGATCACCGAGAGCGCGGCGCCTCCCGGCCACGTGGCGCCCGTCCCGAGCGCGAGCCACGCGAGGCCCAGGCCGAGCGCGAACGCGACGAGATAAGCGTGGGCCAACGCGAGGAGAGGCGGAGCCGCGAACTGCGGGGCGAGCCACAGGCGGAGCCCCGCGATCGGAACCGCACCGACCGCCGCGACGACCGGCGCCGCCATCCCCGCCGGCAGCTTCTTCCGGAGCCAGCCGTAGAAGGTGCCCCGCACGATGCGCTCGAAGAGGAATGCGCCGGGGACCGCGGCGGGCGCGAACCACGCGAGGCGGCCGAGGTCGAGGTCGCCCGAGAACGAGAGGTAGTGCAGGAGTCGGGCGACGGGGAGGTGAGAGAGAGACACGGCCGCGAGGACCGCGGCCGCCCCGGCCGCGTGAGTCGCGTCGACTCCCGGTTTCACGTTGAAATGGTAGCAGGAACTAAACTCGTTTCCACCATGAGCGAAGCTCCTCCGCCGCGCGTTGCCTTCATCGGACTCGGCACGATGGGCCAGGGCATGGCCAAAAACCTCGCGAAGGCGGGCTTTCCGCTGGCCGTCGCGACGCGCACTCCCGGCAAAGCGGAAGCGTTCGCGAGCGCTCTCAAGGCGGAAGGCCGCGACGCGCGCTCCGCGAGAACGCCGGCCGCCGCCGCCGATGGCGCCGACGTCGTCGTCTCGTGCGTGCCGGATGCGCCCGAGGTCGAGGACGTCCACCTCGGCGCGTCCGGCACCGCCAAAGGCGCGCGAGAAGGGACCGTCGTCATCGACTGCTCGACGATCGCCGCCGAAGCGGCGCGCGCGATCGCGGCGCGGCTCCAGGAAAAGGACCTCTCCTTCCTGGACGCGCCGGTGTCGGGTGGACAGAAAGGCGCGATCGAGGGAACCCTCACGTTCTTCATCGGGGGAGACGTCGCAGCGCTCGAGAGGGCGCGGCCCGTTTTCGAGGCGATGGGACGCCGTCTCACGGTGCTCGGGCCGTCCGGAGCCGGCCAGCTCGGCAAGGCGGCGAACCAGATCCTCGTGGCGAACAACCTCATGGGGGTCTCGGAGGCTCTCGCCTTCGCCGCCAAGGCCGGCCTTCCGCTGACGTCGCTCCACGAGGCCCTCACCTCGGGCGCGGCGAACTCGTGGGCGCTCGAGGTGCTCGGAAAGAAGATGATCGACCGCGACTTCAAGCCCGCCTTTGCGGTCAAGCACCAGCAGAAGGATCTCGCGATCGTCCTGAGGACCGCCCGCGAACGGGGAATTCCCCTGCCCGGCACGGCACTCGTCCATCAGCTCCTCGCGGCTCTCGAAGCCCGCGGCCGCTCCGAAGACGGCACCCAGGCCCTCCTCACGGTCTACGAATCCCTCGGCGGCGGGCGCTAAGATTCGCGCAAATGGAGGTCCTCGCATGAATCGGCCCCGCCTCGCCGCTTTCGCCACGGTGCTCCTCGTGTCCTCGCCTGTATTTGCCGAGTCGGGAAGATTCGAGCGCAGCTATCCCTTCGTGGGTGACAAGGACACCAAGATCGGGATCAAGGTCGGAGACGTCACGATCGACTCCTTCCGCATCCGGCACTGGCCGGACTCGGACGACTTCGAGAAGGCCGAGAAGGACCTGAACGACAAACACACGATGGTCGTGGAGTTTCGCTACTCGAACCGGGACCGTGACAACAACTACAAGTGCAAATACGTCGTCACCATTCCCGGCGGCAAGGGCGGCAAGCCGTTCGGCGAGAACGACCGGACGGCCACGCTCGACAAGGGCAAGATCGACGACACGAACTCGATGTTCGTGAAGATGCTGACGAGCGACTACAAGGTCGCCAAGACGATCAAGATCTCTTTCGAGATTTCGAAGAAGTAACCCGGATCAGGCGCTTCAGGCGCAGGCGCTGGCGCCGGAGCGGCGGCAGGTCCGGCGGCTTCCGGCCTGTTGCGCGCGCCACTCGGCGCGGCGGCGTGAATAATCCTCGTCGGCCTGGCGCGCGAGGACGCGGCGATAGTCGCCCTTCAGTCGCGCGATCTCCTCGGCGAGCCGCGCGCGTTCGGCCGAAGGGGCCTCGCCGGGAAGGGACGCCATTTCGGCCTCCCGCATCTCGATTCGCGCCCTCAGGACTCTCGCTTCGTGAAGTTCTGCGGCCGATTCCATGATTCCCTCGTTCACCTTTTTCTCGCCCCCGGGGGCTCGCCTGTGAAAGAAGACGCAAACGGTCCGAAAAGGTTTCAGAATCGGCGGGAAATCCGAGGAGGCGTCATGACGATCTCACGCCGATCGTTCCTTGCTGCTCCCGTCACGGCCGCGGGCGTTCTCGCGTCACCCTTCGCCGCCTTCGCGTCCGGACCGCCGGAAGAAAAGAAGACCGCCGGCCCGCGCGCCGTCAAGACCGGAGGCGCCCGGGCCATTCCGATCGACGGCGGGAAATACCGGGTGTGGGTCAAGAAGGTCGGCACCGGGCCCATTCACATGCTCACGCTTCACGGCGGGCCGGGCGTGACGCACGAGTACTTCGAGTGCTTCGAGGACTTCCTCCCGCAGGCGGGCGTCACGTTCTGGTACTACGACCAGCTCGGCTCGGGATTCTCGGACCAGCCGGACGACACGAGTCTCTGGACCGTCGACCGCTTTCGGGACGAGGTCGAGCAGGTGCGCGCGGCGCTCTCACTCGAAAACTTCTATCTGTTCGGGCAGTCGTGGGGCGGGATGCTCGGCATCGAGTACGCCCTGAAATACCAGAAGCACCTCAAGGGTCTCGTCATCTCGAACATGACGGCGTCCGTCTCCTCCTACATGGCGTATGCGAACGTCCTGAGGAGCCGCTTTCCAAAGGAGACGCTGGACATCCTCTCGAAGTACGAAGCGAAGGGCGAGTACCACGCGCCCGAATACGAGAAGGCGGTCTTCGAGACGCTCTACACGCGGCATCTCTGCCGTCTCGACCCGTGGCCCGAGCCCGTCGAGCGCACGTTCAAGCACCTCAACCCCAAGGTTTACGAGACGCTGCAGGGCCCGAACGAGTTCGTCGTCAACGGCACGTTCAAGGACTGGGATCGCTGGAAGGACCTGCCGGAGATCACGGTACCGACTCTCCTCATCGGCGCGAAATACGACACGATGAGCGTCGACGACATCCGGAAGGAAGGCAGCCTCATTCCCCGCTCCCGCGTCCACATCTGCCCGAACGGGAGCCATCTCGCGATGTGGGACGACCAGGAGGACTACTTCCGCGCCCTCATCGGTTTCCTGAAGGACGTGGAGGCGGGTCGGGGACCGAAGGCGCGGGCCTGACGGCGGCCACGGCATCCCGGCGCGCGCCGGCCTGCCGGCGTGATCCGGGGAATGCAGGCGGGCCGTAATAGCATTCAGAAGTCGGACACGTGAGTCCTTCCCGCTGCGTCCTGCTGTTTTCGAGATCCCCTCACCACGAAGGGGCCGTGAAGAGCATGCCCTTCGGCGGTCCGCTCTTCGCGTTCTCGATGCGGCGCGTGGCCGAAGCGACGCGAGCTCTCGGCCAGGTCGACTTGATCCTCGCGGGCGAGGGTCCCGCGCCGGCCGAGGCTCGTGTCCTGCCGCAGCGCGGCACCGGATTCGGCGAGCGCCTGAAGCATGCGTTCGAGGACGCGCGCGCCGCGGGCTACGACGAAATCGTGGCCGTTCCCGGAGACGTGCCCGGCCTCACCGGAGCGCACCTTTCTGCCGCCTTCCGGGCGCTCGAAACGGGGAAGGTCGTTTTCGGCCCGTCGCCCGACGGCGGGGTCTGGCTGATCGGGTCGCACGTCGAGACGGAGCTTTCGGACCTTTTCGAAAGCGTGCCGTGGCGAACGAGAGGAGTCCTCGCAGCTCTCGTCCGCAACGCCCCGGGCGCGGCCCTTCTCGGCGCGCTGCTCGACGTCGACCACCCGTCCGACCTCGCCGTGCTCGCGTGGGAGCCGGAGGTCGATCCGGCGCTCGCCGCGCTCCTTCGCTCGCTGCGCCCCGTTCCGGTCGTTCCCTCTCGCGTCCGCCCGGCGCGGACGTACGGATTCCGCCCGATCAAACCCGCCCGCGCGCCTCCTTCCCCGGCCGCCGCCTGACGCACGTTCCCGCGGCCGGGATCCCTCGCGAAATCTCAGGAGGTTCGTGATGACTGTTCTTCAGGAGCGGACTCCGCTCCACGTCCCCTCGCTCCACACGTTCACCGAGGACGAGGTTCTCTACGCCGTCGACGGCGAGGCTCCGAACTGGATCGCCGTCGACCCGCGCGGTGGAGAACTGCTTCGCGCGATTCGGGCGGCGGAGGGGACCGGCGCGCCGCTCGCCTTCGGCTCTCTCGTGGCACGCTGGGCCGCCGAGAAACAGCTCGAGGCGGCGAAAGCCTGGCTCCAGGTGCACGACTTCCTGCGTGCCCTCGACCGCGCGGGGATGCTGTCGGACACCCCGTTCGTCCGCGAGACCTACCCCGGCCGTGCGGCTCTCATCGAACCGGCGGGACTCCGCGAGCTGTGGCTGCAGATCAACAATGCGTGCAACCTGACGTGCACCCACTGCCTCGTCTCGTCCGGGCCCGGAGGCGCGCCGGGCATCGACCCCGAAGCGCTCGCGCGGCTCGTCGACCGCGCGGCGCAGCTCGGAGTGGAACGCCTCTACGTGACGGGCGGCGAGCCCTTCCTGAGAAGAGACCTCTTCGACCTCGCGAACCGTGCGACCCGGACCCACGGCGCCGAGATGATCGTCCTGACGAATGCGACCGTCTTTCTGGGCGCCGTGAAGAAAGGCCTCGAAACGCTGGACCGCTCTCGCGTGAGGTTCCAGGTGTCGATCGACGGAGCCCGACCCGAGACGAACGATGAGGTCCGCGGAGCCGGCACCTTCGCCAGGGCGCTCGACGGCGCGAAGCTTCTCGCGGACATGGGCTTCGACGTCTCGCTGACGACGGTCACGACCGAGGAAAACCTCTCCGAGCTCGTCGAGATTCCCCGGCTCGTCAAGCGCGTCGGCGCGAAGAGCCAGCACCTCATGTGGAGCCACAGGCGGGGCCGCGCGGTCGAGAGCCGCAACGGGTTCTTCCCCGAGCACGTCCCGCTCCTGAAAGCCGTCCTCGCCGTCGTGGACGCCGCCCAGCGCGAGGGAACGACGCTCGACAACCTGGAGGCGATCAAGCGGCGCGTGAACGGCATCCCGGGCGTCAAGTACGACCTCGGAAACGCTGGCTGGGACTCGATCTGCGTCTACGCGGACGGAAAGGTCTACCCGACGGCGGCGCTCGCGAACGAGCCCGCGCTCTTGTGCGGGGACGTCTCGCGGCAGGATCTCAGCGAGGTCCTCGAGACTTCTCCGGTCGTGCGCTCGCTCCGCGCGGCGACTCTCGCCCGAAAACCGTCCTCGGCCTCCGACCCCTTCCGATTCCTCACCGGCGGGGGCGATCTCGAGCACGCCTGGTGTTTCTCCGGCGGCGATTTTCTCGGCGACGACCCGTACTACCCCATCTCCGTCGCGCTGGCGAAGAAAGTCATGACCGACCTCGGCCGCGAAAAGAGCGCGCGGAGGAACACGCGCTCCGGTTACGAGGCGCCGCTCGTTCTCCACGCGATGGGCGAGGGTGCGGTCGCCTGTGGAACCGCCGACGGAGCGCTCGCCGAGGAACCCGTCCTCACGCTCCACTCCAACTGCGTTCTCTCGTTCGACGTCGACAAGCCGCGCGCGAAGGTGCGCGAGTTCTACGGTGCGGCCGCGGAGACGCCGCAGCCCGAGCTGTGCTGCCCGACGAAGTACGACGACGCGGCCGTCTCCCACATCCCGAAGGACGTGCTCGACCGGTTCTACGGCTGCGGCTCGCCCATGACGACCGCGGGCATCCGGGAAGGCGAGATCGTCGTCGACCTCGGCTCGGGGGCCGGAATCGACGTCTTCATCGCGGCGAAGTTCGTCGGAAAGACGGGCAGAGTCATTGGCGTCGACATGACGGACCGGATGCTGTCGGTCGCGCACGAGAACAGGCCGAAGGTCGCCGCGGCCCTCGGGTACGACGCCGTCGAGTTCCGCGAAGGATTCCTCGAGAAGATCCCCGTCGATTCGAAGACCGTCGACCTCGTCACGTCGAACTGCGTCGTGAACCTCTCGCCCGACAAGCCGCGCGTGTTCGAGGAGATCTGGCGCGTCCTGAAGGACCACGGGCGCGTCGTGATCTCGGACATCGTCTCGGAGACGGAGGTGTCGCCGCGCCTGAAGACGAACTCCCAGCTCTGGGGCGAGTGTCTCGTGGGTGCGCTCACGCAGGAGGGGTTCCTCGCCGGGCTCGAGCGCGCCGGCTTCTACGGCCTCGAGATCCTGAAGAAGAGCTACTGGAAGGACGTCGAGGGAACTCCCTTCTTCTCGGTCACCGTGCGAGGCTTCAAGTTCGAGAAGACCTCGGGCTGCGTCTTCCTGGGCCACCGGGCCGTCTATCTCGGGCCGGGCAAGGCTTTCGTCGACGAAGAGGGACACCAGTTCCCGCGCAACGAGGCTTACGAGATCTGCACCGACACCGTCGCGAAGCTCTCGCATCCCCCGTACGAGGGCATCTTCGCGATCCTCGAGCCGGGCGAGGAGCGAGCCGGCTACGCGTGCTGCGCGCCGGGCGCGGACGGGACGAGCTGCTGCTGATGAGCCTGGTCCTCGTCCTCCTCACGCTCGGTCTCGCGTTCGCGAACGGCGCGAACGACGTGTCGAAAGGCATCGCGACGCTCGTCGGCTCGGGGACGACGAAGTATCGCGCGGCGGTCGCGTGGGGCACCGCGTGGACGCTCGCGGGAGGTCTCTCGGCCGCGTTCTTCTCTCAGGGGCTCGTCGCGACCTTCAGCGGCAAGGGCTTCCTCTTGAATCCGCCGGAAGGGAACGCGCTCCTCCTTTCGGTCGCCTGCGGCGCGATCGGTTGGCTTCTCTTCGCGACCGTGACGGGTCTTCCCGTCTCGACGACGCACGCCTTGGCAGGCGCCCTTTGCGGCGCGGGGATCGCCGCCGCGGGCTCTTCCGGCGTGGCCTGGGCGGCGGTCGCGAGGAAGGTGGCGCTGCCGCTCGCGCTCTCGCCCGTCCTGTCGCTCGTCCTCATGCTGGTCGTTTCCCCCGTCGTCCTTCCCATCTTCCGGCGCTTCCACCGTTTCTGCGTCTGCCTGGAGCGGCGCGAGACGGTCCTGGCGACCGCCGGATCCGCCCGGACGGCGAGCCTCCCGACGGTCGACGTCGTGGCCGCATCCGACTGCCCGCCCGAAACGCTCGTCCGAGTGGGGCTCCTCGACTCGCTGCATTGGACCTCCGCGGGCGCGACGAGCTTCTTCCGCGGCCTCAACGACACGCCCAAGATCCTCGCCCTCGGCATCGCGGCGACGGCCGCTTACGGCGTTTCCGCGTTCGGGTTCTACGCGCTGGTCGCCGTGGCGATGAGCCTCGGCAGCTTCCTCGGCGGCTTCCGCGTGACGGAGACGCTCGCGCGCAAGGTCACGCGAATCGGCCACGACGACGGCCTCCTCGCGAACCTCACGACGTCCGCGCTCGTGAGCGCCGCTTCGTTCTGGGCGCTTCCGGTCTCGACGACGCACGTTTCCTCCGGCGCGATCATCGGGATCGGCGCCGAGTCGAAGGAGAGCGGGCTCCAATGGCGGACCGTGCGCGAGATGCTCCTCGCGTGGGCCGTCACGCTGCCCGTGGCGGGGCTCCTCGCGGCGTTGACCTACCGGGTTCTTTCCTGATCCAGGCCGTTCGGGGATCCGTCACCAGGGTTTCCTGGTCTGAGCTCCGCCCATCGGCGCCCGCGCCGTCAGCGTCTCGATCCGGCGGCGGATCTCGTCCCGCGTCTGACGGAAGCGCGCGAGCTTCTCCTCCTCCGATCCGCCTCCGGCCGTGGGATCCGGGAGCGGCCAGTGCAGATGCTCCGCCTTGGCCAGATAGACCGGACAGACCTCCTCGGCGCAGAGGGTGACGACGGTATCGACCGTCTTCGGATCGATCGTGTCGACGGTCTTGGAGGTCTGGCCGGAGATATCGATCCCGAGCTCCGCGAGAACTTTCACCGCGAGCGGGTTCACGCCCGCGGCGTCCGAGCCGGCGCTCTGGACGTGCACCGCGTCGCCGAAATGCGCGCGGGCGAGGCCCTCGGCCATCTGGCTGCGCGCCGAGTTCGCGACGCAGAGGAAGAGAAGGCCGGGCCTAGAGGAGCGCATGTGCGGTGCCGGAGACGAGCGCGTGCAGGCGCTCGGGGCCCACCGGCGCCTCGGCGAGCCAGGGAAGAACCGTGACGCGAGGCGAGATCTCGCGGCGGACGCGCTCGACGTGGGCGAGCTCGAGTTCGGCCCGCGCCCGCAGGACAGGGTCCGTAGGATCGGAAGCCGCAAGGCTCCGATTGAGGACCCAGGCCCACGGCTCGATTCCGGCCCGGCGCAGGTCGGCCTGGAGCCGCTCCGCCTCGAGAACGGGAGTCGTCTCGGGCAACGCCACGACGAGCACCTTCGTGTAAGCGGAGTCCTGCAGGCGCATCAGCGGCGTCACGACGCGCCCCGGGCCCTTCGCCGCATTCCGCATGACGTCCCGGTGGTAAGAACCCGTCGCGTCGAGGAGCAACAGCGTGTGGCCGGTCGGCGCGGTGTCGAGGACGACGAAACCGCGCTTGGCCTCGGCGACCGTTCGGGAGAAGGCCTGAAAGACGGCGATCTCCTGCGTGCACGGAGAACGGAGGTCCTCCTCGAGGAGGGCCCGCGCGCCGGCGTCGAGGCCGGCACCGGAGGTCTCGAGGATGTGCTCGACGTAGGCCCGGGTGGCGGCAGCCGGGTCGATCCGGCTCACCCGGAGCCCTTCCACGGACTCCCCGACCGTCGAGAGGACGTTCGCGGCCGGATCCGTCGTCGAGAGGTGGACCTTCAGCCCGCGCCGCGCGAGCTCGACCGCAACCGCCGCGGCGACGGTCGTCTTCCCGACGCCGCCCTTGCCCATCACCATCACGAGACCGTGCCCCCCGGCCGCGATCGAGTCGACCAGAGCCGCCAGGTCGGACTCGCGAAGGGGTGTGGGGGTGAACGCAGGCGAGCCGTCAGGCGAGCCGTCGAGCCGGGGCGCGTCGAGGTCGCCGGAAGCGAATCTCCTCAGGGCTTCCAGACCGACCAGGTCGTAGCCGACGAGAGCCGTTTCCTCGCGCGGAAGACGGCGCAGCGCTTCGGGCAGGGTCTCCAGAGTCGAGGTGGCCTGACGCGCGATCGCGGCAGCGAGGGCGTCGGCCTCGACGGACGGACGGAAGACGCCGTTCACGACGAGCCGCAGCCCCGCGATCCGCAGGCCGAGGAGCTCCGCGCCGGTCCTCTCGGCTTCCGCGACGGCGCTGGCCTCCGGGCGGGTGACGAGGACGACCGACGTGCGAGATCCGTCCTCGAGGGCCGCCACGGCCGCGGAGTAGAGCGCGCGTTGCTCGCCGAGCGCGGAGAGCGGGCCGATGCAGCTCGAACCGGTTTGGTTCGTGCGGAGGAACCCTTCCCAGGCGGACGGGAGCGACAGGAGGCGAAGCGTGTGCCCCGTCGGCGCCGTGTCGAGGATGACGTGGTCGTACGCGGTCGCGGCTGCCTCGTCGCCGAGGAGCCGCGCGAACCGGTCGAACGCGGCGATCTCGACGGTGCACGCTCCCGAGAGCTCCTCCTCCATCCGGGCCACGGCATCCGCCGGGAGGACCGAGCGCAACGGCCCGACGGCCCGTTCGCGGTATTCCTTCGCCGCCGCCTCGGGGTCGATGTCGAAGGCGTCGAGCCCCGGGACGCCGGGGACGGCGCGCGGCTCGCCCGACAGCCGGACGCGGAGCACCTCGCCGAGGTTCGAGGCGGGGTCGGTGCTGACGAGGAGGACGCGGAAGCCCCGGTCGGCGAGCGTCACGGCGCTCGCGCAGGCGAGCGACGTCTTTCCGACGCCCCCCTTCCCGGTGAAGAGAAGGAAGCGGGTGGGCGCCTCGAGAAGCCGCAGGCCCGTCGACGGCCGGGCGAGGATCTCAGCCACAGGAGTCCGACCCTTCGCCCGCGCGGCAGCAGGCCGCGGTCGGGAGCGTGCGCGAGGCCGGCGCGGCCTCGTGTCCCTCGTGCCCGAGGCCGGCCCACGAACCGAGCTCGTCGCGGGAAGGGTACCGCCCACGGCTCTTCACCGCACCGTCGACGAGGATGACGGGCAGGGCGTCCGACCCGGATTTCTTCAGGATCTCGAGCACGGCCTCGTTCGCCGTGAAAGAGAGCGGCTCCTGCGCCAGGTTGTGTCGCGCGACCGTGACGCCGTTCTGCGCGAGCCAGGCGAGGTCGCCGGCAAACCTCGGAAACACGGGATCGACGACGGGACCGCAGACGCCCGTCGGGCAGCACAGGGGCGGGTCGAAGACCTCGATTCGGAACAAGGGACCTCCCACGCGGCTATCCATAAGTTGCGGCTTCCGTGACGGGCTTGGCCCCTCGCTCGAACCACGGCTTTGTGGCGACGCAGAACCGGCAGACGGAGAGCATGACGGGGACCTCCACGAGGACGCCGACGACCGTGGCCAGGGCGGCGCCCGAGCCGGGGCCGTAGAGAGCGATCGCCGTCGCGACCGCAAGCTCGAAGAAGTTGCTCGCGCCGATCAGCGCCCCGGGCGACGCGATGGAATGCGGCACCCCAAAGAGCTTCATCAAGCCGTACGCGAGGCCGGAGTTGAAGTAGACCTGGATCAGGAGCGGGATCGCGATCAGGACGACGTGGAACCAGTGCGTCAGGATGTTTTCCGCCTGAAAAGCGAAGATGAGGATGAGCGTCGCGAGGAGCGCGATGACCGTGACCGGGTGGAAAAAGGTCAGGAAGCGGCTCTCGAACCACTCGATACCTTTGGCGCGGAGGAGGAGCGTCCGGCTCAGTGTTCCGAGGACGAGCGGGATGACGATGAACGTGATCACGCTGGTGATCAGGACCCTGACCGGCACCGTCAGGTTGCTCGCGCCGCTCACGAGAAGCGTCACGATCGGTGCGAAAAGGACGAGCATGATCAGGTCGTTCACGGAGACCTGGACCAGCGTGTAGGCCGGGTCGCCCTCGGTGAGGTACGACCAGACGAAGACCATCGCCGTGCAGGGGGCCGCCGCCAGGATGATCGCGCCGGCGATGTACTGGTCGGCCAGGTCCGGCGAAATGAGACCCGAGAAGACGTGCTTGAAGAACAGCCATGCGAGAAAGGCCATCGAGAACGGCTTGACGAGCCAGTTCACGAAGAGCGTCACGAGGAGCCCTTTCGGCTTCTTCCTCACGCCGAGAATGCTCGTGAAGTCGATCTTGAGCATCATCGGGTAGACCATGAGCCAGATCAGGGCGGCGATCGCGACGTTGATTTGGCTCCCCTCGCCGAACTCGAGCCCGCGGATCGCTTCTGTCAGCCCGGGCAGGAGCTTGCCCACGGTCACGCCGGCGGCCATGCAGAGGCCTACCCAGAGCGTGAGATAGCGCTCGAAGACGTTCAGGCGTTTCGGCGCGGCAGCTCTGGCCATCCACGCCTCCTATGCGGCGGGTTTCGTCGCCCTCACGAACGCGCTCATGAACTTTCCGTCCACCTCGGCCGGAGCGGCGCCCAGGTCCAGCAGGAAGTCGCGCGCGTCCTCGGAGGTGTAGATCCGCGTGGGAACGATCTCGACGTCCGAAAAACCCGCGCGCGTCAGCTTCGCCTCGAACTCCTTCTCCTCCATCGCGCCGGCGAGGCAGCCGATCCAGAGCTCGACGCTCTTGCGCACCTCGGCGGGGACGGCGCCGCGCACGACGACGTCCGACACCGCGAAACGCCCGCCCGGCTTGAGGACGCGGAACGCCTCGGACAGCGCGCGGTCCTTTTCGGTCGAGAGGTTCACGACGCAGTTCGAGATGATGACGTCGACGCTCGCGTCGGGAAGAGGGATGTTCTCCAGCTCGCCCTTCAGAAACTCCACGTTCGTGACGCCTGCTTTTCGCTGGTTCTCCCGGGCGAGGGCGAGCATCTCGTCCGTCATGTCGAGGCCGTAGACCTTCCCGGTGGGACCCACCCTGCGGGCCGAGAGGAGAACGTCGATCCCACCGCCCGAGCCGAGGTCGAGGACGGTCTCCCCCTCGTTCAGCTCTGCGAGGGCCGTCGGGTTCCCGCAGCCGAGCGACGCTGAAACCGCGGAGGCCGGGAGGCCGGCCGTTTCCGAGAGCGAATAGAGATTGGATGTAATCGGGTCCTTCTCCCCGCTGCAGCAGGCCGGGGCACAGCACGACGCGTCTCCTCCCGTCGCAGCCCGACGGGCGGCCTCTCCGTATTTCTCCCTGACGGCGTCCTTAAGGCTTGTTTCTGACATCTTAACCCCCAGTCAATCAATATTTTTTGATGCTTAGAACAGGGAGAAGCCGTAAAGCTCTCCCACAGGGCTCTTCTTCTTTTCCCCCTGGCAGCAGCGCTCTGCGTCCAGCCGCTCGGCCTTTTCCCCGACTGCACCCAGGAACTCCTGGACCTCCCTGAGCGATCCCGGGTTGAGGGAGTAGTGAATCCAGCGCCCCTCGCGGCGGTCGCTCACGAGGCCCGCGGCCTTGAGAGTCTTCATGTGAAACGAGAGATGTGATTGACCCAACTTAAGCGGTTCCATGAGGTTGCAGACGCACTGCTCACCCAGAAGCAGCCTTTGCACGATCCTCAGCCGCGTCTCGTCCGAGAGCGCGTGGAAGAGGCGGGCAAGGCGTGCGGCGTCCACCCTGTCTCTAGAACCCCTCGAGGGAATGGCCGGTCCTGCCATACCCCTAATATATCAACAAAACTTGATTTGTCAAGCGCAATCAAGCGCGGGCGAGCCTCCCGGGCTCCGCCTTATCCCCGGAGCTCGCGGATCCTTCCGAGGTGGCTGGCGTCGTGGCCACCCAGGACTTCGGCGAGCTGCTCGACCGTCAGCTCTCCGCGCTTCGGGTGAAGCCCCGTGCGCCGCCACGCCGCGTCGGGCAGCGCCCGAAGGAGAAGAAGCGTGTCCTCCCGCAGCCGCCGGAACTCCTTCACGACGGCAGCCGGGTCGGACTCGCCGTATTTCAGCTGCGCCGCGGCCCGGTCGTTGTCCAGCATCCAGAACGCCGGCTTGTCGGTAAACGCCATCTTCGAGAAGCGCTCCTGGTAGACGCGCTCGATGTCGCGGATGTGCGCGGCGTTCTCGATCATCGACCACTTTCCGGTCGGCGGCCGGCGGCGTAGGGCCTCGTCCGGTGCGCTTCTCAGGGCTTCCGCGAGGGTTGCGGGAGCGGCCGAAAGTCGTTCGAGAACGGCCGCCCGACGCTTGATCGCTTCGATCTGGGCCAGGTGCGCCGTGTCGTTTCCGACCGCGTGCCGGACGACGAGGTCGTCGATCGTGAGTCGGCCCGCCGTTTCGTGGAAGCCGGCGCGCCGCCATTGCTCGGGCTTCGACTTCTTCAGGAGCCGGAGGCTCTCGCGGCGCAGCCGCATCCAGTCCCGCAGGACGTCTCCCGCTTTTTGTCCCCGGTAGTCGCGCTCGATCGCGAGCGCGTCGCCGTTCAGGTCGGGAAGGCGCGGCTCGTTCTCGGCGAGGATGCGCGTGTAGCGCTCGAGATACCCCTCGCGCTCCATGTCGCGCAGGTGGCACAGGATCTCGAGAATCGACCACTTGCCGGGCGCCGGCGTGAAGAGGAGGAGCTTGCGAGGCACGCCGCGAAGGGCGGCCTTGAGGGCGGCGGGTGTCGCGGCGAGCGTTTCGAGATGGCGGGCGCGTTCGTTCACGCCGAGGGATGTCGTCGTCGTTTCAGGCATTGGAGGCTCCCGTGGTGGCAAGGCGCTCTCCCGGCTCCGGGAAGAGCAGCTCCTGTGGTCTGAGGCGCGGCAGGAGGGCGTCGAGGACGAGCGCTGCCCATTCTCCGCGTCGGGCGGGGTCGAGCGGGACGTGCGGGACACCCCAGACGGCGAGCGCCTGCTCGATCGAGCCGTCGATCTCGCGCTGGAACTTGAGGTCCGTGTCGCGCACGCCGTCGAAGCGCGGATCGCCGACGATCGGGACCTTGAAGAGCATGTCGTACGTCTTCGTCCAGCTTCGAACGAGCTCCTCGAGGACTGCCTCCGAGGGGGCGCCCGTGAACGCGCGCCGCATGTAGCAGAAGTTGTCGAGGACGGCCCGGTCGCAGAACACGACGTCCGCCTTCGCCTCGGCCTGCAGCTCCCAGGCGATCTGCGTGTGCAGGATCCACGCCTGCGCCTTGAGCGTCGTCTCCCGATTGATGGGCAGCGGGCACTCGCGCGCCACCTCGCGGACGAGCTCCACGGCCAGGTCCCTCTTCTTCAGCGCTGCCGCGAGGTCGTAGCAGAGGGTAGTCTTTCCCACGCCGTGCGTGCCGATGAACGCGACCTTCATCCGCGCGGAGAATACCAGCGGCTAGTGAGTCCGGCGCAGAGCCTCCACGAGGGCTTCAGTCTCCACGGAGTAAGACGCCTTCAGCAGAGGTTGAACCATCGACGAGAAGCGAACCACGTTGTTCACGCGACCCAGCAACGAGTTCAACTCCTGGCGCGAGTGGGGCTGGTGGTCGAGATGGGCCAGCGCGCGGAGCTCGTGCCGGAGGAGCACGCAGTACGTGACCAGCAGCGCGATCATCGCGGCCTT
>DATIFW010000154.1:0-7664 GCA_035455045.1 Thermoanaerobaculia bacterium
AAACGCGCGGGCAGCGCGTGAGAGGTCATTCCGTCGCGATCAGCGCCTCGAGACCCGCGAGGACCGCTGCGGGATCCTCGTCGGGGCGCGCGAGATAAACCGGAATCGCCCCGGGGATCTCGTGGTAGATCTCCATGAGGACCTCCGGGGCATCCGTAACGACGGCGTCCATCCGCGCCGATCTGCCGAGGCGCTCGAGAATCGCTTCCAGCCCACGCTCGCCGAGGAAGGTCGTCGTGGCCGGCGCGAGCGCGCGTAAGCCGTCGAGCAGGTCGTGCCGCTCGAGCGTCGCGACGAGGACGTGGAGCATCGGATCGGCCTCCTCTTCCCTGTCTTGCAAACGGAAAGCCGCGGGCCGAGGATGACGGCAGGCGGCGCTCCTTGTCGTTGAAGCTTCCCGTGTACCTCGATTATCACGCGACGACGCCGGTCGATCCGCGCGTCTTCGAGGCGATGCGCCCGTACTTCACGGAGCACTTCGGAAACGCCGCGTCTCAGAGCCACGTCTTCGGCTGGCGCGCCGAGGCCGCCGTGACGAAAGCGCGCGAGGCCGTGGCCGCGCTCGTCGGCGCGAATCCCCGCGAGATCGTGTTCACGTCCGGCGCCACCGAGTCGAACAACCTCGCGGTTCTCGGTGCCGCGCGGGCACGCCGCGCGCCTCACGCCCACGTCGTCACGTCCGCGATCGAGCACCGCGCCGTCCTCGACCCCTGCCGGCGCCTCGAGTCCGAAGGCTTCGCCGTGACGTATCTGATGCCGGACGCGCAGGGTTTGACGAGTCCCGCGGCCGTGGACGACGCGCTCACGGAGCGCACGGTTCTCGTGTCGATCATGGCGGCGAACAACGAAATCGGAACGCTCAATCCCGTCGGCGAGATCGCGCGCGTCTGCAAGGAGCGGGGCATCCTCTTTCACACGGACGCGGCCCAGGCTCTCGGCAAGATGCCGCTCGACGTCCACGCGCTCGGCCTCGATCTCGTCTCCTTCTCGGCGCACAAGGTGTGCGGGCCGAAAGGCGTCGGCGCTCTCTTCGTCCGCGCGGTGAACCCGCGCGTGAGGCTCGACCCGATCGTCTTCGGCGGGGGCCACGAGCGCGGCCTGAGGTCCGGGACGCTCGACGTGCCGGGAATCGCGGGCTTCGGCGCGGCGGCCGAGATCGTGTGGGAGGAAGGGGAGGCCGAGGCGCGCCGCGTCGCGGGACTCCGGGACAGGCTGTGGGAGCGACTTCGTGCGCGCGTCGAGGGCCTCTCGCGGAACGGTCCCCCGGCCGCTTGCCACCCCGGGAACCTGAACGTGACGATTCCGGGCGCGCCGGCAGACGCCGTCATGGCCGAGGCCCGCGACCTCGCGGTCTCGTCGGGCTCGGCGTGCACGTCGGCCGAGGCCGCGCCGAGCCACGTCCTCCTCGCGATCGGGCGGACGCGCGCTGAAGCCGAGGCCTCGATCCGCTTCGGCCTCGGCCGCTTCACGACGGAGGAGGAGGTCGACTGGGCCGCGGACGAGCTCGCGCGCGCGGTCGCGAAGGTGCGTTCGAGGAGGCCCCCTTAGAGAGCGCCGGCCCTCTCCGGTTGTCTAGAATCGCGGGGCCCGTGTCGGCTCGTATCGTCACCCTCGCCGCCGGAGTCGCGGCTCTCCTCGCTCTCCTGGCCGCAAGCGCCGGCGGCCGGGCGCAGGCGCCGGCACCTCCCGCCACGGGCGAAGTGCGCGTGACGGTGATGGTTCTCGGGCCCGACCGCCGTCCGTCGCCCGCGCCGCAGGCGATCGTCTGGATCTCGGAGGGCCAGAAGCCGGGCGCGCTCGCGTCGTCGTCCGTCCATCCGCGCATCGCGTCCAAGGGCAAGCGCTTCGAGCCGCGAATCACGGCGGTACCCGCCGGGACGACGGTCGACTTCCCGAACCTCGACCGCATCTTCCACAACGTGTTCAGCCTGTCGCCGGGCGCGAGGTTCGATCTCGGCCTCTACCGCAATGGAGCGTCGCGCGCGATGACATTCGACACTCCCGGCCTCGTCCGCGTCTACTGCAACATCCACCCGCAGATGGCCGCGTATCTCATGGTGATCGACGGAGCGATCTGGGCGCAGACCGGGTCGGACGGCAACGCCGTGCTCGCGAAGGTTCCCGCGGGCCGCGCCGTCGTCCGCGCGTGGGACGAGAAAGGCGGCGACTATCAGGGCACGGTGGACGTGACGGCGGGAAAGACGGCCTCCCTCGCGATCGCGCTCGACGGCTCGAACTGGCGGGACACGCCGCACACGAACAAGTACGGAAAGAAATATCCTCCACCGGACGACGATGCGAACCGGTACTGATCAGTCCATCTCGGGCGAGACGACGCGCGTGAGCCCTGAGGGACCACCGCCGTCATCTCCCCGGACTCCGGTCGCGCCGCAAGCTCCCGTGCACGCCGGAGCGGGGCTCGCGACGAAGTTCTCCGTCGCGGCCGCCCTTCTCGTTCTCCTGACGCTCGGGGGAGCCGTCGCGGTCGGGACGTGGCGCGCGAACGAAGTCGCCGAGAAGAGCATCCGGGAGAGCCTGAGCGCGCTGCCGGGGATCTTCCGCGCCTATCAGGGGAGCAACGAGGACGCGCTGCGCCGGCAGGTCACGAGCGTGGCGGACGAGCCCGGGACGAGGGGGCTCTTCGACGCGAAGGACTTCAAGACGCTCCATGACTGGACAGCGGACAAGGCGGAGAAGCTCAACGCGAAAACGGTGTTCCTCTTCGACGCGAACGGCGTCCTCCTCGACCGCAACGACCAGGAGATCGCCGAAGACCGCCGGCCGTCTTTTGCGAACGTTAAATGGGTGGCGGACGCGCTCCTCGGCATCCCCGCGACGGCCGTCATTCGGGAAGGCAAGGTCCTTTCCGCCGTGGCCTCCGTGCCCGTCCTCGCCGGCGACATGTCGCTCGGGGAAGGGCGGCTCCGCGGCGTCCTCGCGGTCGCCGCGCCGCTCGACGAGAAACGCGCGAAGACGCTTCGCGGGATCACGAACGGTCAGACCGGGTTCCTCGTGAACACGGCCCGCCGCGGCGAACCGCCGCGCGTCGAGCTCTCGGCGGCGACGGAAGGGTTCCGCGGCGATCTCCTCGTCCCGGCGCTCGCCGCCGACGCCGCCGCGGTGGATTCGCTCTTTCGACAGGGGCAGGCCGTCGGGCCGCTCGAGGTCCAGTTGGCGGGAGACCGCCGCATCCTCGCGGCCGTCCCGCTCAAGAGCGCGGCGGACGAAACGCTCGGAGCGTTCGTCGTCTCGCGCTCGCGCGACGAGGAGACGGCCGCGTTCACGCGGATCCGCGACACCCTCCTTCTCGTGGGCGGACTGGCGCTCCTCCTCGCGCTTCCGATCTCCTTCGCCATGGGGCGGCGCATCGCGCGTCCCCTTGCCCAGCTCGCAAAGAGTGCGGCCGAGATCCGCGAAGGGAATCTCGACGTGAAGCTGCCGGATGCGGGACGCGACGAGGTCGGCGCGCTCGCCCGCGCGTTTCACGGTCTCGTGGGCGAGCTCAAGGAGAAGGCTGCGCTCGAGCAGATGCTGGCCGAGATGCGGCGGCCCGACGCGAACGTGACGCGACCGACGACCCTCGGGACGCCCCCCGCGCCCGACGCGGCGGCGCGCGCCTTCGCGGGTCCGCGCACGGGAACGGTCTTCGCGGGGCGTTATCAGATCCTCGGGACGCTCGGGAAGGGCGGCATGGGAACGGTTTACCGCGCGCTCGACCGCGAGCTCGACGACGAGGTCGCCGTCAAGGTCCTCCTGCCCGAGGCCTTCGACGAGGGCAACACCGTCAGTGTGACGCTCAAACAGGAGATCCGGCTCGCGCGCAAGATCACGCACCGCAATGTCGTACGCACGCATGACCTCGGCGAGGCGGACGGTCTGAGGTTCCTCACGATGGAGTACGTCCCCGGCACGACGCTGCGCGACATCATCGACCGGAAGGGCGCGATCGCTCTCTCGCCCGGCCTGCAGATCGCAAAGCAGCTCTGCCGCGGCCTTGCGGCGGTGCACGAGGCCGGCATCATCCACCGCGACATCAAGCCGCCGAACATCATGGTCCTCCCGAACGGCGTCGTGAAGCTCATGGACTTCGGCATCGCGCGCACGGCCGAGGGCGCGGACGTCGCCTTTCAGGGCGACCGGACCGTGGGAACGCCGTACTACATGAGCCCCGAACAGGCGCTCGGCCGCGAGCTCGACGTCCGAAGCGACATCTACTCGGTCGGTGTCGTCCTCTACGAGCTGTTCTCGGGGACGCGGCCGATCGAAGGGCAGAATCCGGGCGAGGTCATGGGCCGGCACGTGTCGTTCATGCCGAAGCCCGTCACGATGCTCAGGCCGGACCTGCCGGATCTCCTGGCACGCATCCTCATGCAATGTCTCGCGAAGACCCCGGTGCAGCGCCCGCCCACGGCGAACGACCTCTACGGCGCGCTCCAGCGCGTCGCAGCCTGAGGAAGAAACATGGCAAAAGGCCTTCTCAAGGACAGACTCCTCGCGGGCGAGGTCGTGCACGGCCTCCTGTCCCCCAACATCGAGCCGGATCTCGTCCAGACGCTCGGGCTCCTCGGCTTCGACCTCTACATTCTCGACGCGGAGCATGGTGCGTCCGGCCCGTTCGAAGCCGCCGGAGTCGTGCGCGCGTGCGAAGGAGCGGGTCTTGCGCCACTCGTGAGACCGCGCGGCCCCGACGCGAAGCTGATCCTGCAGTACCTCGACGCCGGAATGACCGGGCTCATGCTGCCCGGCGTGCGGAGCGCCGACGACGTGAGGCGCCTCGTGGAAGCCGCGAAGTACCCGCCGGAAGGCCTCCGCGGGCTTGCGCCCATGCGTGCGAACGGCTTTCTCCTCGGCGCCGAGAAGCAGGAGGCGTGGGTCGCGCGCGCGAACCGCGAGTCGCTCCTCCTGCCGCAGATCGAGACGCGCGAGGCTCTCGAGCAGGTCGAGGAGCTGGCGGCCGTGCCGGGTATCGACGGGTTCATCGTGGGCCCCCGCGACCTCTCGCTCGCGCTCGGCTTCCTGGACGGTCCCGCTCATCCGGAGATCGAGTCGGCGATCGACCGCGTCGTGGCGGTCGCGAAAAAGCGAGGACTCGTCGTCGGGACGGTCGCGCCGACGGGCGCGCGCGCGAAGGACCTCGCCGCGCGCGGCCTCACGATCCTCCTCCACTCCGTGACCGCGCTCCTGAAGATCGGAGCCGAGGAATACTTCCGCGGCGCGCGGGGCTGAAAGGAGGCTGTATGAAGCCCGAAGACCGGATCACGGCGTACCTGTTCGCCCACAAGTCGAGCGTCGAGTTCTCTACGGTTGATTTGGTCGTCAAGGACGTGAAGCTCTCCGTGTTCTACGGCATGACGCCGATTTCCGATGACGAGATCCGAAAGGTCGTCGTCCGATGGGCGTCGATCAACGCGGTCGGGCTGTTGCTCAGGCAGCCGGCCGCCGGTTCCTCCGTTTCGACCGGGCCGGGAACACCCGCGACGACGGCGGACAGCGACCTCGTCGACGCGGTCAAGAGGGCGATCTCGACGATCAACGACGGGGTGACCATCGGGAAGAAAGGCGCCAACGTCAACATTGGAGTGACAGGGTTGACCGCGAATCTGAAGAAGGACGACCGGTCGGCTTCGCTCGGCATTTCGTGGGGCGGCACGCTGAAGCTCGACGCGGAATCGGGCCCCTTCCACTTCTCCGGAAACCTGGCGAAGGACAAGTGGGAGATCACGCTGAGCTTTCCGCAGGATACGTACATTCCGGACCTGTCCTCGCTCGGCAAGGTCTTCACGGAGGGAGAGCGAGCACTCGGCAAGATGGCCGATGCCACACGAGGCTTCAGCAACATCAGCGACGCCGGAAAGATCGGCGCGTTGATCAAGCCGCACGCCGCAGCCGTTCAGGACGCGGTCGACGCGGCGAGCGGCATCGCGAAGGCGAGCAGGCAGGGCGGAGCGAGCTTCGGATTCAAGGTTGGCAGTCCGGAACCCGGCCCCGGGGAAGAAGGCATCCCCGGAGGCGTACAAGGCTCGGTGGTGTTTACGTACGTGTTCTAGGCGGCGGGCCGGCCTGCCTGGACAGGATCCGACGGCCTACTCGTGCGTGCGGCGCCAGGTCCACTCCTTCGACGCGGGCTTGCCGCCGCGCGTGCCTTCGATGCGCGCGTGGAGAGTCTCGCCGTCGCGGAAATAGAGGACGCGGCGCGGGAATTCGAGCGTCCCGTTCTCGAAGACGGCCCGTTTCGCGCCGCTCTCGACCAGCTTGAACGGCGTCGGCGGTCTTCCTTCCGGGCTCGCGAAGTAGACGAGCGAATCGCCCTGCTCCTCGATGCGGAGGAACTCGAAGCCGACGGTCTTGCCGTTCTTCACGTCGCGGTGCACGGCGAGCATGCTGCCGGCCTTCGGCGAGATCCAGTGCTCCTCGTTGAACGTGCCCCCGTCGTCGCCGCCCCAGGCGCCGGCGAGCCAGGAGAGAGACGCGACGTCCGCCTTCGGGCCCTCTCCGAGGGCGGACGCGGCCGAAACGACGACTGCCAGAAACGCGAGACAGGCGGGGAGCATCGCGAAGTCTGCTCTCATGAGATCTCTCCTTCCTCCCCAATTTGCGCCGCCACCCGTCGGGAGTCTTGGAAAAAACCGTCACCGAAGAGCGCGGCGAGCCGCGCCTCCGAGACGAAGTGCTTCGAGAAACCTCCGGTCTTCCTGAGCAGACTCGAGGGAGTCACCCCCGCGAAGTCGCGCACGTCGCGGATCAGGTGCGCCTGGTCGAAATAGCCGCACTGCGCGGCGGCCGATGCCCAGCCGTTCGCATCCGGCGCGATCCGAACGAGGTTCTGGAAGCGGACGATGCGGGAAAAGACCTTGGGAGCGAGCCCGACGGCGGCGAGAAACCGGCGTTCGAGTTGCCGGGATCCGAGCCCGACGCGCGCCGGGAACGTCCGCACGCGCTCACGACCCCGCGCCGCGAGGATCGCACGTACAACGCGCTCCACGGCGTGGTCGCGTCGCGCCCAGACCAGTCTCCTCAGGAGGAAAGCCTCGGCGACGGCGATCCGCGCGGCGTCCGACCGGGATTCGAGGAGCGCCTCCTCGAGTTCGCGCGCCGCGCGCGCCCAGAGAACGTCGAGATCGACGACACGGTCCGAGAGCTCGGAGAGGGGAAGGCCGAGGAAGGGAAACACACCGCCCGGCCGGAAGCGGATTCCCATCGTTCCCACGCGTCGGGAAGGCTCCACGACGAGGGGCCGCGTCATCTCGCCGACGAAGAACGCGCGCGGCTGGACCTCGGAATCGCCGGCGGCGGTCACACGGCGGAACGGATCGCCGAAGTGGACGATCAACTCGGTGCATCCGTCCGGTAGGACGGGTTCGGCGGCGGCGCCGGCTGCGTTCTGTGCGCTCAGAAACCAGAAACACTCGAGAAAGCGGCGAAGCGGCGGCGCTGGCCGGACCTCGCGATAGTCCATCGGCCTCAGCTCTTGCTGATGAAGCCCCACGGCGCGGCCTGCCGGGCGTGGGGATCGAAGACGCCGTGCGGGAGCGCGTGCTGGGGAAGAGCGAGCGCGCTGGCGGGCCGGACGACGCGCATCAGCGTGGCGCGGTGAGTCTTCACGAGGCGGCGCACGCTCTCGCCGGCCGCGGCCTCGAGGAGGATCGGCGCCGACTCGGGTCCCA
>DATIFW010000155.1:0-4461 GCA_035455045.1 Thermoanaerobaculia bacterium
GAGGACGGTCCCCTTCTTCGGGCGGGCCGTGCGGGGCAGGTCGTTCCAGTCGCACAGCTCGGCGAGCGAGACGCCCGCGCGACGCGCGATCTTCTGGAGCGTGTCGCCTCTCCGGACGACGACGCGCTTCTCGAGCACCGCGGGGGCGACCGGAAGAGCCGCGATCCGCGAGGACAGAAGAGCGGCCGAGCCGGCGGGAACCCGCACGTCGTACGCACGCACACCGTGCGGGGTCGCGCGCGTCCTGAGCTCGCTGTTGAGAAGCTGGAGATCCGTCAGGGTCGCCTGGGTGAGCTCGGCCACGCGCGCGAGATCGACGGGCTTCCTGACCGTCACCGTGTCCCACGCGAGGGGCGGATCGGGCACGACGTCGAAACCGAAACGCGCGGGATCCTTCGCGATGAGCGCCGTCGCGAGGACGAACGGCACGTAGTCGCGCGTTTCGCGCCGGAGACTCGAGCCCGCCGCGAGCTCCCAGAAGTCGCGCGCGCCCGTGCGTTGGAGGCCCTTCAGGATCCGGCCTTCGCCCGCGTCGTACGCGGCCATTGCGAGATGCCAGTCCCCGAACATCTCGTACAGGTCGCGAAAATAGGCTGCTGCGGCGCGCGTGGATTTCACCGGGTCGCTCCGCTCGTCGAGGGAGCGATTCCGCTTGAGGCCGTAACGTTTGCCCGTGCCGGCGATGAACTGCCAGAAGCCGTGGGCGGCGGCGCGCGAGTGGGCCTGGTACTTGAAAGCCGACTCGACCATCGCGACATAGACGAGATCCTGCGGAACGCCCTCCTCCTTGAGGATGCCGCGCATGAGGTCGAGGTAGCGCCCTTTGCGCTTGAGCGCCGCCGCGAAGGCCATCGGGGTCCGGAACTGGTAGAAGGCGACGGCCTTGAGCACGGCGTCGTTCACGACGATGGGAATGTCGAAACCGATCGCCGAAGCCGCCGCGCCGACCTCCGTCTTGGCCTTCTCGACCTCGTCCGGAGACGAGAGCGGCGCCGTGGCGACGAGGCTGTCGCGCGGGTCCTCGGCGGGCGGCCGCTCGGCCTCGGCCGCGCGAGCGCCGGCCTCGATCGCGGAACGGTAGAGGGCGATCGATTCGTAGAGCTCGCCCGCGAACGCGAGGTCGGACGGATTGCCCTCTCGCGCCGCGATCCGGAACGACTCGAGCGCGTCGCGGAACGCCTCTCGGGCGCAGTCGCTTTCGCCCGCGAGCGCGAGTGACTTGCCCCGGTAGAACTGCTCGGAGGCCAGCGTGCGCGCCGCGGAGATCGCCGGCGGGTCCTCGGGCGGGGCCAGCCGCGAAACCGCAGCCTCGCGGGGCGCTGCAGAGCAGGCGGCAATCACCAGAGGCAGGAGCCCGGCCAAAAGGCCCGCGACGCGGGCGGAAAGCCGCCGGGGGGTTCTCATTGCCCCGAAGTGGACCCGACCCGGGAGCGGGAGGTCAAGCGAAATCGCCCGGCGACCCTACTCGCCCTTGACATGGAACTTCAGCGAGAGCAGGAGCTTGTTGATGTCCTTCAGGCCCGCGAAATCCACGTCGAAACGTCTCTCCGAGCCGAGGGCTGCGCCGTCGCCGTCGCCGAAGGAGAGCCCCACCGTCACGTGCCGGGTCTTCGCGAGAGTGTCGCGGGGGACCTGGAGGTCGAAAGACTGCGCCACGTCCTTCCGGTGGTTTCGCGTCGACCCGAGCAGGTCGTCGAGGGAGACATCCGCGGCGCTCTTGCTCTTGCTCTTGTGTGACCCGCTTGGCGTCGCCGGCCGCTGTGTCGCGATCTTTCGAAGCTTCTCGAGCTCGGAGAGGATGTCGACGTTCGAGCGCACGCGCACGTGCTTCATCGAAGAGTCCATGGGCACGTCGTCCGGCGGAGGCTGGATCTCGGCGAAGCTGACCTCGTTCGGCGAGTCTTCAGGCTGAGGGAAGTTGGCGGCGTCGAAGGGCGCGGTTTCGGCGGGAAGGGGAAGAGCGGGCGACGTGTCGGCGGGGAGGTCACGTGCCTCGAGATCGCGGGTCTGCTGCCGGGCGGCCTCCTGGAAACGCTTGAGCCGGGAGATCGTCGAGTCGAAGCCGTCTCCGGGCGCGACATGAGACGTGACCACCGCCGAGGCCGTCGCCATCGCGTCGATGGCCGCGCCGATGCCCGAGGCGGCGGCCTTCGACGACATCATCGGCTGGGGCCCTGGCGTGGCTGCCGTGGCGACGACTGCGGGGCGTCTCTGCTCGACCGCCATCCGGCCCTTGAGGGAGCGAAGAGTCAGCTTCGAGATCGCCTTGAGGGTTTCGAAGACTCCGGTCCCGTTCGTGGCCGAAGCTTCGTACCACTCCACCGAGCCATCCGGGTTCAGGGCGTCGTTCAGCTCGTCGAGAGTCAGGATGTTCGCGAGATCCCGCTTGTTGTACTGGAAAACGCGGGGCGTCGCATCGAGGGAGACTCCGATTTCCGCGAGGTTTTCGCGGAGATTGCGGAGACTCTCGACGTTCGGGTCTTTCATGGGCCGCTGCGAATCGGCCACGAACACGATTCCGTCCACACCCTTGAGGACCAGCTTTCTCGTCGTGTTGTAGAAGACCTGTCCGGGAACGGTGTACAGCTGGAGGCGGGTCTTGAATCCACCGATGATGCCGACGTCCAGAGGAAGCAGGTCGAAGAAAAGCGTCCGGTCGGTTTCGGTCTCGAGGCAGACCATTTCTCCGCGGGAGGTGGGCGCCGTGCGCCCGTAAATGACGTGAAGATTCGTGGTTTTTCCGCAGAGACCCGGACCGTAATACACGATCTTGGCCGCCATCTGCATCGTCGCGTAATTGAAGAAAACCATAGAATATAGAGCTCTCGCGACCTCCCCAGGGGGCGTCTGATCTTACACCCGAGCTCGACTCGCTTTGATATCATGGGTTTCTCCGGGTGTGCTCAGGGAGACAGGCAAGGGCGGAGGGCCTTGCGCCGCGATGAGCAACGATTTCAAGGGTTTGGACGCGAGGTCCCGAGAGGTTCTCGCTTCGGTGATCGTCGCGTACATCGAAAGTGCCGTTCCCGTGTCGTCGCGTCAGCTGACGAAGGGGGGAAAGTTCAGGCTTTCGTCGGCGTCGTTGCGCAACGCGATGGCGGATCTCGAGGATCTCGGCTTTCTCACGCACCCCCACGTCTCCGCAGGCCGCGTGCCGACCGATCTGGGCTATCGGGCGTTCGTGCGTGACCTGATGCCGGCGCAAGCGCCCAGCGAAACGGATCGCGCGCGGATCGCCGACGAGCTCTCGCCCGAACTGTTCGAGACGGAGCGCTTCCTGAGGGCCACGTCGGGCGTGCTTTGCCGTCTGACGGGCGAGGTGGGCGTCGTGGCCGCACCCGCCTCGATGAGCTTCGTCCTCGAATCCGTGCATTTCACGCGCGTGGCCGAACGCAAGATCGTCGTCGCCGAGCTCTCGGACACCGGACTCGTGGAAAGCCGGCTCATCGAATCACGCGAGGACTTTTCGCAGCCCGAGCTCGATGGCATTTCGAACCGGCTCACGATCGACTTCGCGGGGAAGACGCTCGATCAAATCCGCGTCCTCCTCCTCGCCTCGTTGGGAGAGGAGAAGGTGCGCATGGATCGAGCGCTCGCACGCGCGCTCGAGCTCGGGCGCCGGGCCTTCGCCGAGACACGCTCGCCGGAGGAAGCGGTTTACATGGAAGGGACCGAGTCGCTGCTCGAGAAACCCGAGTTTCGAAACGACCTCGAGGCCCTGCGACGGATGTTCCACGCGTTCGAGGAGAAGGCCCGGCTCGTGAACCTCCTGACGGACTGCATCACGGCCGATGGACTCGCGGTCGTCATCGGCTCCGAGAGTCCCTTCACGGATGAGACCGGCAGCGCCGTCGTTTCCGCCCCGTACCGCCGCGGCGACCGCGTGATCGGCGTCCTCGGAGTGATCGGGCCTCGCCGGATGAAGTACGCACGCGTCGTACCGCTCGTGGACGAGCTGTCTCGCTACGTGAGCCGCCGGCTCACGGAAGGGGCGGCATGAGCGGGCCGAAGAAGCCGCGTCGCGAGGACGAAGACATCATCTTCCTCGAGACCGAGAGCCGCAGCGACGTCGCCCGAGCGCTCGCAGAGGCCGAGCGCGCCATCGAGGCCGTCGAGGAAAAGCACCGCAAGACCGAAGCCACGCGTCCTTTCGCCGTCGCGGCCTCCGAGCCCGCGCCCGCGCCCCCGCCGCCGGAGCCGCCCGCGCCGGATCCGCGCCTGGCCGCTCTCGAGGCTCAGCTCGCGAAAGAGCGCGAACGGGCGATTCGGGCCGAGGAGGACGGCGGCCGCGCGCGCGAGGCACTGCTCCGGAAGTCGGCGGACTTCGACAACCTGAAGCGCCGGACGGAGAAGGAAAAGGCCGAGTACTTCCGGTTCGCGCTCGCCGAAGCGTTTACCGACATCCTGGGCGTCGTCGACAACTTCGAGCGCGCGCTCGCACATCGCGCCGACGCCACAGGG
>DATIFW010000156.1:0-37822 GCA_035455045.1 Thermoanaerobaculia bacterium
CCTCCGCCGCGCGGCACCCCGAGCGTGTCGTCGGAATGCACTTCTTCAACCCGGTCCACAAGATGCCCCTCGTCGAGGTCATCTACGGGGCGAAGACCGAGCCCGAGGTGACGGCGACGATCTTCGACCTCGCGAAAAAGCTGGGGAAGACGCCCGTCGTCGTGAAGGACTCGCCCGGCTTCCTCGTGAACCGCATCCTGAGTCCCTACATCGGCGAGGCGGCGCGGCTCCTCTTGGAAGGGGTCCCGATGGAGTCCATCGACAAGGCCATGCGAACGTTCGGGATGCCCGTGGGGCCGATCGAGCTCCTCGACGACGTCGGGATCGACGTCGCGGCGAAAGCCGGCGGGACGATGGCGGCCGCGTTCCCGGCCCGCATGCCCGCGGACCCGACCCTCGAGAAGCTCGTCGGAGCCGGGCGACTCGGACGGAAAGCGAAGAAGGGGTTTTATTTCTACGAAAAGGAAAGAAGGGGTGGCCCGGATCCGAACGCTTATCGCGATCTCGGCCTCTCAACACCTTCTAAGAATCTGAATCCCTCGTCTTCCGAAATCCACGACCGCCTGCTTCTTCCCATGATCAACGAGGCGGCGTTCTGCCTCGCCGAAGGCGTCGTCGCGAGCCCCGCGAAGCTGGACCTCGCGATGATCTTCGGCACAGGCTTCCCGCCCTTCCGCGGCGGCCTGTGCGCGTACGCGGATTCGCTGGGCGCGAAGGCTGTCGTCGCGGGCCTCGAGAAGCTCGCGAGGGAAAAGGGCGAGCGATTCACCCCTGCACCACTGCTGGTCGAGATGGCAAGACAAGGAAAGAGATTCTTTCAATGAGGGGAAGACCGGGGGTTTTCTTCGAATGGTCCCGTGCGCAGGCGCTGCGGCGATTGACGGGCGGTGCGGCATGCGCAGGCCCACATTCACCTTCTAAGAAATACATCCTTTGAGGAGCGGAGATGTCAACCATTAAAGAAGATACCCTCGTCAAGTCCGAAACCGCCGAAGTCGAATCCTTCCTGAAGACGCTCTTCCAGGGCCACATCGCGGAGGATCTCGTCTTCCCGTTCCCCGAGATCCCGCAGGACGTGAAGGAAACCGTGGAGGCGTTCGCGAGCGCCTACGTGGACTTCGACGCAGCCAATCTCGATTCCGAGAAGATGGACTCGGCGCATTTCTTCCCGCGCGAGGCCGTGAAGGCCATGGGCGAGCTCGGCGTCCTCGGCATGACGATCCCCGAAGAATACGGCGGCAGCGGCTTCTCGTCGGCGGCGTACTGCCGGATGACCGAGACGATCGCGCCCCTCGACGCCTCGGCCTCGATCGTCGTCGGGGCACACCAGTCCATCGGCCTCAAGCCTCTTCTCCTCTTTGGAAGCGACGAGCAGAAGAAGAGGTGGCTGCCCGACCTCGCGAGCGGAAAAATGGTCGCGGCCTTCTGCCTGACGGAGCCGGAAGCCGGATCGGACGCGGGCTCGCTCCGGACGACCGCCGTCTACGATCCCGCGACGAACGAATACGTCCTCAACGGCACGAAGCAGTGGATCTCCAACGGCGGCTTCGCGCGCTTCTTCTCCGTGTTCGCGCGGATTCCGTCCGAGGTGCCCGAAAAGGACAAGCACAAGGAGATCGCGTGCTTCGCGGTCGTCGCGAACGAGGACGGCACGTTGCCCGGCCTTTCGCGCGGCGCCGAGGAAAAGAAGCTCGGCCTCTGCGCGTCGTCGACCTGCCAGATCATCTTCGAGAACTGCCGCATTCCGGCCGCGAACCTCATCGGGGAGAAGGGCCATGGCTTCAAGGTCGCCGTGGAGACGCTGAACACGGGCCGCACGTCGCTCGGCGCCGGCTCGGTGGGCGGCTCGAAGATGATGCTCAAGCTCGCGGTCGCGCACGCGACGCAGCGCAAGCAGTTCAAGACCCGCGTGGCCGATTTCGAGATGATCCGCCACAAGATCACGCGCATGGCGGCGACGACGTACGCCCTGGAGTCGATGGTCTACCTGACGGCCGGCCTCGTGGACAAGGGCATCGGCGACTATTCGCTCGAGGGCGCGTGCTGCAAGGTGTTCGGTACCGAGGTGCTCTGGCAGAACATCAACGACGGCCTCCAGATCGCCGGCGGCAACGGCTTCATGAACGAATACCCGTACGGCCGTGCGCTCCGCGACAGCCGCATCAACATGATCTTCGAGGGCACGAACGAGATTCTGCGGCTCCTCCTCGCCCTCTCGGGAATGAAGGAGCTCGGCGACTCTCTGAAGGAGGTCCAGGGTGCCTTGAAGAGCCCGCTCGCGCAGCGCGGCGTCCTCACCGAGTACGCGCACAAACGGCTCAAGGGCGTCATCACGCACGACAAGCTGACGAAGGTCCATCCATCCCTCGCGCCCGAGGCGGACCAGGTCGGCCGGTACGCCGGAGTCTTCGCGAACGCGTGCGAGACGATCCTGCGCAAGCACGGGAAGAAAGTCGTGGACAAGGAGTACCACCAGGAGCGCCTCGCCGACGTCCTCATCGACCTCTTCGCGCAGATCGCGACGCTCTCGCGCGTGACGGCGTCGATCGCCAAGAAAGGCGAGGAGAAGGCTGCGGGGGAGATCGAGATCGCGCGCTGGTTCTGCCATGAGGCCAGGCATCGCATGGTCGGGAACCTCAAAGCTCTCGACAAGAACCGCGACGCCGACTGCACGTCCATCAGCGACCGCGTGTACGAGGCGGGGGGGTATCCCTACGACTTGTGGGCATAAGAGGGACCGAAAGATTTTCTTAGAATGGTGATGGGTGCCGGGTTGCGCCGAGCGGATGCAGAGCTTCGGGTGATGGTGGTTTCGGCGAATGGAATTCGCGGAATCGAAGATTCCGCGATATGAGGACCCGGGCCGAGGGGCGAAGCGCGTCAAGGCTCGCGAAGCGACGGCGCCAGCCGCCAGGCCTTGACGCGCGAGCCCCGCAGGCCACCTCTCCCTCTTCATTCATAAGAACTCTCTCTATTCCGACTCCTTTCCCCGTCGGCCCCGTCAACGTGCATGTGATCCTCCGCGACCCCATCACGCTCATCGACAGCGGGCCTCTGACGGAGGAAGCCTGGGACGCGCTTGAAGCAGGTCTGAGAAGGTTGGGACTCGAGGTCTCCGACGTGAAGAGAGTTCTGCTCACGCACGGCCATCAAGATCATTTCGGCCTCGCGGAAAAGATCGCCGACGCCTCGGGCGCGACGCTGTACGGCGGGAAGCTCGACCGACGCAACTTCCGGCAGGAGCGGAGCCACGGGCTGCTCCTCGAGGACATGGCCCGGTCGGGCTTCGGCCTCCTGCCGCGACTCGCGGTGGTCGCCTCCGTCGCCGCCGTCGACCGCTTCGCGAAGCCGCTCGAGGTCTGGGACGAGCTCGCGGGCGGGGAAACCCTGCCGGGCGACGGCTGGTCCGTCGTCGTGCGGTCGACCCCCGGGCACACGCCCGGCAGCCTCACGTTCTCGATCCCGGAGGCGGGCGTCGTCTTCACGGGGGACACCGTCCTGAAGGAAATCACGCCGAACGCGGTCGTCGACGAGGATCCCGAGGAGGCCGGACGCCCTTTTCGCAGCGTCACGCGATATTTCGAGACGCTCGACGAGCTCGGGAGAACGAGCGGCGGCGCGACGCTGCTGACCGGACACGGCGCGCCGGTCACGGACTGGTCCCGACACCGCAGGACGCTCGACCGGCGGCACGGCATTCGCGTCGGGCAGATCGAGCGGGAGCTGGCGAAGGGGCCTGCGGCGGTGCGCGACCTCGTCTCCGCGATCTTCCCGCTGGTCAAGACGCTCGAGATCTTCCTCGCCTACAGCGAGATTCTCGGCTTCCTGATGTACCTCGAGGACATGGGGCGGGTCGCCAAGCTCGTCGAGGAGACGCGCGACCGCTACCGGCTCGCGTCCACCAACTGATCAGCGGCAGCGGATCTGGAGCGACGACGCCGAGTCTTCGCCCACCTGCGTGTTCTTGAGGTTGTTGTCCCTTTCGTGGAATTCGGTGCGCCTGCCGCGGTAGCCGGGGCGTTCGTAGAGGATCGCCACGCATCCCGGAGAGACGTCGATCGAGCTCGCCATGCGGCTGCCGAATCGCGTGCGGTCGAGATCCGGAACGTCGCGATCGAAGAAAGCGCTCGGGCCGCGCCCTTCCCGGTCGCGGTAGAGGATGACCCCACGTCGCTCGGAAGGGGGCAACGGGACGGGCTCGACCGGGGGCCTCCAGCCCGGATAGTGCCCGCGGCAATTCACGCGCATGGAAGAAGCCCTGTCCTCCCCGACCATCGTGTTCGCGAGGTTGTTGTCGTTGTCGCGGAACACGGTGGATCGGCCCCGGTAGTGCGGGAACTCGTACAGGACGGCGACGCACCCGGGCGGCACGGCGATCGAGCTCGCCCTCCGGCTGCCGAACTGCGTGTACCTGAGGTCCGGCACGTCGTCGTGGAACGTCTGGTGGGGGCCGCTCAAGTCGCGCTCCCGAAAGAGGGTGACGCCCTCTGCGCGGGCGTCGCCGGCGGCGGCGACCCCGGCGGCGGTCAGGGCCGCGAGCAGGAGATGACGGGGTCTTTTCATTCGCGCGAAACCTCCATGCCTCGAACTCTACTGCAGTCACGAGGCCCGACGGGCGCCACGCCACGGCCGAGCTTACTTTGCTATTCTCCTGCTTCGGAGGACCGCCAGATGGCCGATGAAATGAAGGCTTCCACGCCCCTGAGTGTCGGTTCGACCGCTCCCGATTTCACTCTTCCGGCACGCTCGGGCAAGATGATTTCGCTGCAGGACTATCGGGGTACCAAGGACGTTTTGATCTATTTCTACCCGAAAGACGACACACCCGGGTGCACGCGCGAGTCGTGCAGCCTGCGAGACGCCTGGGGCGAGCTGCAGGGCGCCGGAATCGAGGTTCTCGGAATCTCTCGCGACGACTCCGCGTCGCACAATGCGTTCGCTGCGAAGTACAACCTGCCGTTCGAGCTCCTGACGGACGCCGATCACGCCGTGCACGAGGCGTACGGCGCATGGGGCCAGAACCCGAATCCCGCGTGGGGAGTCGGTCCGCTGCGCAAGTCGTTCCTCGTGGGCAAGGACGGACGCATCCGTCACGTCTTCGAAAAGGTCGACACCGAGCACCACGCCGAACAGGTGCTCCGCGCCGCGGGCGTCGCCGTCGCGCCGAAGCCTGCGCCAGCGCCCGCTCCGGCACCGTCACCGGCGCCGAAACCCGCTGCTCCGGCGGCCGCGGCTCCCGCACCCGCTCCGAGGCCCGCGGCTCCGCCGGCGCCGAAGCCGCCGGTCCCTCCCGCTCCGAAGCCCGCGGCTCCGACTGCCGCTCCGAAAAAGAAGGCGGCCCCGAGGAAGAAGGCGGCGCCCAGGAAGAAAAAGGCCGCCGCAAAGAAGAAGTCTGCGAAGAAGAGAGCCGCGAGAAAGTCCTCTCCGAAGAGAAAAGCCGCCCGGAAATCGGCTCCGAAGCGGAAAACGGCGAAGAGGGCCGCCCCGAAGAGGAAGAAGGCCGCGAAGAAGTCCCGCAAGCCTGCGAAGAAGTCCGCGAAGCGGAAGAAACGCTGACATCGCGGCGAGAGCAGGACGCGGCCTTTGCCGCGTCCTGCTAGCGGCCTCTCCGGAAAGAGCACATGTCCCACCGACTCACGAAAAAACAGATGAAGACCGATCAGCTCGAGCACGCGCTGACGGATGCGCGCGACTATGTCGTGACGCACCGGTCCGAGACCACGCGTTGGGCGCTGATCGCGGGGGGCGCGGTTCTGGTCGTCGGCGCCATCTGGGGCGGAATGGTCCTGAGAAACGGCCGTCTCGCGGCGAGGCTTTCGTCCGCGCTTGCGCTGTTCGACGCCCCGCTCGCGTCGGACGCAGCCCCGGCGCCCGGTGCGCGCGTCTTCAAGAGCGTCGCGGAACGGACGGCGGCGGCGAAATCGGAGCTCGCCTCCCTCGTGAAGGACGCGCCCTCCTCCCCGGCCGGCCGCGCGGCGGCGGTCATCGTGCTTTCGCTCGACGGCCCGAAGGCTGCGACGGGCGCGAACCTGGACGCCGCAAAGGCCTTCGCGAAGTCCGAAAGCGGAACGGTCGCGGCCGGTGTCGCGGCCGTCGCGGCGATCGACGCCGAGGCGGCGGCGGGCCGCCCGAAGGAGGCTCTCGAGACGGCTAAGAAGTACCTCGAGGCGAGCGACTCGCCCGTCTCGAAGGACGTCCTCGTCTTCACGATGGCACGTCTCTACGAGCAAACGGGGCAGAATGTCGAAGCGAAGAACTTCTACCAGCGCCTCGTGACGGACTTTCCGGATTCCCCTCTCCGGACCGACGCACAGCAGAAGCTCGCAAACCTGTAACGCGTCGTGAAGCGTCGCGTCATCGTCGTCGTCTGCGATGGCCTCGGCGTCGGAACGGCGCCGGACGCCGCGCTTTTCGGGGACGAGGGCAAGAAGACGCTTCAGCACGTTCTCCGGGACGGCAAGCCGCATCTTCCGAACCTGACGCGCCTTGGCCTCCTGCACACGATGTACGCCGACGCGCCCGCCGGGCTGGTCGCGCCCGCGGGCGCTTTCGGCCGTCTCGCCGAGGCCTCGGCCGGGAAGGACACCACGACGGGGCATTGGGAGCTGATGGGGCTCACGCTCGACGTGGCCTTTCCGCTCTATCCGGACGGCTTTCCTCCCGAGGTCGTCGAGCCGTTCGAGAGGGCGATCGAACGGAAGGTGCTGTGGAACAAGCCCGCGTCCGGGACGGCGATCCTCGAGCAGCTCGGCGACGAGCACGTGAGAACGGGCCGGCCGATCCTCTACACGTCCGGCGACTCCGTGTTCCAGATCGCGGCGCACGAGGACGTCGTTCCGGTCGACACACTGTATGCGTGGTGCCGGATCGCCCGCGAGATCCTGAAGCCGCCTCATCGGGTCGGCCGCGTCATCGCCCGGCCTTTCGTGGGGGCGAACGGAAAGTACCAGCGCACGCACCGCCGAAAGGACTTCTCCGTTCCGCCGTCCGGCGAAACCCTTCTCGATCGCGCGACCCTGCACGGCCTGAAGGTGCACGCGCTCGGCAAGATCGAGGACATCTTCTCCGGGCGCGGCATCACGACGGCGGTGCACACGGTCTCGAACCGCGACGGCATCGGGAAGACGATCTCGGCCATCCGTGACCGCCACGACGACTTCGTCTTTACGAACCTCGTCGACTTCGACACGAAGTACGGCCACCGCAACGACGTCGTCGGCTACGCGAAGTGTCTCGAGGAGCTGGACTCCTTCGTGCCCTCGATGGTGGCCGCTCTCCGTCCGGGCGATCTCCTCATGCTCTCGGCGGACCACGGGGGCGACCCCTGCGACACGTCCACCGACCACACGCGGGAGTACGTCCCGATGGTCGCGGCGGGGCCGGGCGTGAAGGGCGGAGCCGACATCGGGACCCGGAAGACGTTCGCCGACCTCGGGGCGACGGCGGCCGAGCATCTCGGCGTCCCGCCGCTCGGTGGCACGAGCTTCCTCGGCGCGATCCTCCCGGCGGCCTGAGGGGTTGCCGTGAACGTGGAGCGGGAGTGACGACGCTCGCGAAAGGCACGAAGCTCGGCCCCTACGAAGTCGCCGCATTGCTCGGCGCGGGCGGGATGGGGGAGGTCTATCGGGCGAGGGATACACGCGTGGACAGAGCGGTGGCTCTGAAGGTCCTGCCGGAAGAGTTCTTTGAAAGTGAAGAGAGGAGAGGACGCTTCGAGCGCGAAGCCCGAATGCTCGCGAGCTTGAATCACCCGGGAATCGCCGTTCTCTATTCCTTCGAAGAAATCCCCTCTTCCTCATCCTCGTCGTCTCCGACTCGCCACCTTCTCGCCATGGAGCTCGTGGAAGGCGAGGACCTCGCACAGCGCCTCGCCTCCGGCCCTCTTCCCCTCGAAGAGTCTCTTTCGTTCGCGAAGCAGATCGCCGAGGCGCTGGAGGCGGCGCACGAGAAAGGGGTCGTTCACCGTGACCTCAAACCCGCGAACGTCAAGGTGACGCCCGACGGCCGGGTGAAGCTGCTGGATTTCGGTCTCGCGAAGATCTTCGAAGGAGAAGGAGATCCCTCGAAGGCTTCGGGCGGAGGCCTGACCCAGTCCCCCACGCTCACGGCACGGGCGACGGCGGCGGGGATCATCCTGGGGACGGCGGCGTACATGTCGCCCGAGCAGGCCCGTGGCAAGCCTTTGGACAAGCGGACGGACGTCTGGGCGTTCGGGTGCGTGCTCTACGAGATGCTGACGGGAAAGAGGGCTTTCGAAGGGGAGACCGTGAGCGACACGCTCGTCTCGATCCTCTCGAAAGACCCGGATTGGGCGGCGCTGCCGCCCGGAACACCGGAGAAAGTCAGAGAGATTCTTAGAAAGTGCCTGAGGCGAGACGTGCGGGCGCGGCTGCACGACATCGCCGACGCGCGGCTGGACTTGGAAGAGCTCGCCGCGACGGCCAGCTCCACCGGCCGATTACCCTTCGAAGAAAACGCAGCAGTTCCAAGCCCCACTGTAGGTCGGAACGCTCCGCCGACGTCTGCGAGAGGGAGCAAAACGGCTCTCTATCTCTCGTGGGCGGTTGCGGCCGCCTTCGCGGCCGCGGCGGGGGCGCTCGCGCTGCGCGCTCGCGCCCCGGTCGCGGCGGGGCTCCTCGCACGGTCCGCCCTGCTGCCTCCGGAAGGCGCGACGTTCTCCTTCGGGGGCACCCAGCCGGGGCCGCCCAGCGTCTCCCCGGACGGGACGCGGGTCGTGTCGGCGGCGCGGAGGCAAGACGGCAGCACGCAACTCTGGGTTCGTGCGCTCGGCGCGGAGGCCTGGGTGGCTCTGGCCGGCACGGAGAACGGCTCCTATCCGTTCTGGTCGCCGGACGGGAGGGCGATCGCCTTCTTCGCGGACGGAAAGCTGAAGCGCGTCGAGGCAGGCGGCGGCCCGCCTCTCACCCTTTGCGAGGCGCCCTACGGAAAGGGCGGAACATGGAGCGCGCAGGGGACGATTCTGTTCACGCCGGGCTACGACGCGGGCCTCCAGCAGATTCCGGCGGAGGGGGGACAGGCGAAGGACGTCACGACCCTCGACCGCTCCCGGCGCGAGAACAGTCACCGCTTTCCGCAGTTCCTGCCGGACGGCCGGCACTTCATCTTCCTCGTGCGCGTCTCCGGCGAGGGGGCGGCCGACGAGTTGATGGTCGGCTCGCTCGACGGCGCGCCTCCGCGGCCCCTCATGAAAGCGGTGGCGAACGCCATGTTCGTGTCCGGGCGTCTGCTGTACGTCCGAGATCGGGCGCTCGTGGCGAGGCGGTTCGACCCGGAGCGTATGCGTCTCGAGGGCGAGGAGGTCGTCATCGGCGACGACGTACACGTCCTGCCGGCGGTCCCGCTTGCCGTGTTCTCGGCGTCGCGAACGGGAACGCTCGTGTACGACCGCGGGTCGGGCAGCCCGACCATGGCGCTCCGTTGGTTCGATAGAAGCGGCCGCGAAGAAGGGTCGGTCGGGGAGCCGGGTCTCTACTACGAGTTCGCTCTTTCCCGCGACGACCGGCGCGTCGCGCTGTCCACGGAAGACCCGAAGACGGGTCGGCTCGACGTCTTCATCCTCGACGTGGAGCGGGGGATGGTGGAGCGCCTGACGTCGGGGAAGACGGACAGCTCGATGCCGTTGTGGCATCCGGACGGCAAACGTGTCGTCTTCCGCACGCGCGAGGGCGGACTCCTCGACATCTGGGAGAAGAACCTGGACGGCGTCGCCGACAAGACTCTTCTGCTCAAGACCGACAAGGACAAGGAGCCCACGGACATGTCCCCCGACGGACGCTATCTCGCGTTCGGGGTGTCCAACCTCAGCATCTGGATGCTGCCGCTTTCGCCCCCGGGTCCGCCCTTCCCGTACCTCCAGGGCGGATTCCACGAACAGAACGCGCGCTTCTCGCCCGACGGCCGCTGGGTGGCCTTCGAATCGTCGGAGGCGGGGCGAAAGGAGATCTACGTCACGTCCTTCCCGAGACCCGGGGCGCACGTCCGCATCTCGTCGGGAGGGGGGCAGGCGCCGCGGTGGAGCGCGGACGGCCGGGAGCTCTTCTTCCTGACTCCCGGCAACACCGTCATGTCCGCGGCTGTCCGGCCCCGGCCAGGGCCCTCGTTGGAGGTCGGTGCGCCGACCCGCCTGTTCGACGTGCCCTCGCGGGTGTTCGGCTCCGACCTCGCGCAAGGACAGAGCGCCTCCTACGAAGTCCGGGGAGGGCGGTTCCTCTTTCTCGTCGAGGGAAAGCAGCAGGACCGACACGCCCTCACTCTCGTCACGAACTGGACGGCGGCCCTCGCGCCGTGATGACGCGGGGAAGCGCGGCACGCGCCGGCCCGTCTGCTCCTATACTGCGACCAGATCTCAGTCTGACGATTGCGCCGGCCCCCGGGAGGTCCTGATGGGCGACACCGTGGATTCCAGCACGCTCGACCTCTTCGAGCGGAGTCTCGCGCGGTGCGAGGCGCAGCCGGACTTTCTCGACCTGTTCTACGAAAAGTTCATGGCCTCGTCGCCCGAGGTGGCCGGAAAATTCGCGGGAACGGACTTCGTGCGCCAGAAGCGCGCGTTGAAGGCTTCCTTCCATCACCTCCTTCTCGTCGCGCAGGACCGCAAGCAGACCCCGGATGCCTATCTTTCGGACGTCGCGGCGCGGCACGGATCCGGGCAGCTCGCGATCGGGGCAAGTCTCTACGACTTCTGGCTCGACAGTCTCCTCGAGGCGGTGAAGGAGCGGGATCCGGAGTGGTCCCTCGAGGTCGACCACGCGTGGGAAGCCGTGATGATGGTCGGCATTCATTACCTCTGCCAGAGTTTCCACGGCCGGCACGGGACGTGACGCCCGTTCTCGGCCTCTCGTTCGTGGAGGGCGTGAACGCTCTCGAGTTCTGAACGGACCCCCGGCAGCCGGCTCGCCCTGGGGTATTCTTCCGCCGCTTTCGACAATCGGAGGTCTTCGTGGAGCGATTCACCGGTCTGATCGGTCTGACGGTCGTGCTCGCCGTGGCGCTCGCGCTGTCGAAGAACCGGCGGGCGATCCGCTGGCGCACCGTCGGCTGGGCATTCGCCCTCCAGATGGCCTTCGGCCTTCTCGTCCTTTACTGGGAGCGCGGCAAGCAGGCGCTGGAGTCGTTCTCCAACGGCGTTTCGCGCGCCATCGCGTTCGCCGACCAGGGCTCGGGCTTCCTCTTCGGATGGCTCGCGGGGCCGATGGAACCCCTGGGCGAGAAGACGGGCATGCCCCTCCGGGGCTTCATCTTCGCGTTCAAGGTGCTCCCGATCATCATCTTCATCTGCGCGTTCTTCTCCATCCTCTACCACTTCGGCATCATCCAGGTGATCGTGAAGGCGATGGCGTGGGGGATGCAGAAGACGATGAAGGTCTCGGGCGCCGAAGCGCTGTGCGTGGCGGCGAACGTCTTCATCGGCCAGACGGAGGCGCCCGTCCTGATCGCGCCCTACATCGCGACGATGACGACGTCCGAGCTCCTCACGATGATGACGGGCGGCATGGCGCACGTCTCGGGCGCGGTCATGCTCGCCTACGTGACGATGGGGGCGCCGCTGAAGTACCTCATCACGGCTTCCGTGATGGCCGCCCCCGGCACGTTCCTCATCGCGAAGATCCTCTGGCCCGAGACCGAGACGCCCACCACGATGGGAACCGTGAAGATGCAGGTCGAGAAGACGAGCGCGAACTTCATCGACGCGGCGGCGAGCGGCGCCTCGCAAGGCATGATGCTCGTCCTCAACATCTCTGCGATGCTCATCGCCTTCGTGGCGCTCATCGCGATGCTGAACGGGTTCCTCGGGTGGGTCGGAAACCTCTGGGGAAACCCGGCCTTCTCGCTCCAGACGATCTTCGGGTGGGTCCTCGGGCCGCTCGCCTGGAGCCTCGGGGCTCCGAAGCAGGACATGGCGACCGTCGGCAATCTCATCGCGAACAAGACGGTCATCAACGAGTTCTTCGCCTTCTCCATGATGAAGGACGTCGTCGGCTCGCTGTCGGAGAAGGGGAAGGTCATCGCGACCTTCGCCCTGTGCGGCTTCGCGAACTTCTCGTCGATCGGCATCCAGATCGGCGGGATCGGCGGCCTCGCGCCGTCGCGCAAGTCCGACCTCGCGCGGCTCGGCTTCCGCGCGCTCCTCGCCGGGTCGCTCGTGAGCTTCATGACGGCGGCGATCGCCGGCATCCTGATGGGCTAAGGAGGAACGAGATGGATTCCAGGCTCTCGGCCGCCGCGGAGTGGCTGCGCGGGCGGCTGCCGCACCCGCCGCTCGTGGGCGTCATCCTGGGCTCCGGCCTCGGCGATTTCGCCGACGGCGTGGACGAGCGCGTCACGATCCCGTACGGCGACATCCCGGGCTTTCCGGCCGCGGCCGTGATCGGGCACTCGGGAACGCTCGTGGCGGGCACGGTGCGCGGCGTCCCGACCGTCGTTCTCTCGGGACGCGTCCATTTCTACGAAGGCCACCCCATGCCGGCCGTCGTCTTCCCGGCGCGCGTGCTCGGTCTCCTCGGCTGCCGGACGGTCATCGTGACGAACGCCGCGGGCGGCATCGACAAGTCCTTCAAGTCAGGCAATCTCATGCTCATCGAGGACCACATCAACCTGTTCGGCACGAATCCTCTCGTGGGTGCGAACGACGAGGATCTCGGGCCGCGATTCCCGGACATGTCGGATGCCTACCGCAGGGACCTCCGTTCGCTCGCCCTCGCCGTCGCGAAACGGCAGCGGATCCCGTTGAAGCACGGCGTCTATGTCGGCGTCCACGGCCCCTCGTACGAGACGCCCGCCGAAATCCGGGCCTTCCGCGCCCTGGGCGCGCACGCGGTCGGAATGTCGACGGTGCCCGAAGTCATCGCGCTGAACCAGATGGGCGTCGGCGTCCTCGGCATCTCCTGCATCACGAACATGGCCGCCGGCGTGCTGAAGCAGAAGCTCGACCACCGGGAAGTCCTCGAGACGACACAGCGCGTGAAAGGCGATTTTGTCCGCCTTCTCACTTTTCTCGTCCAGGCGCTCGGCACCGGCCGTTCGGGCGCGACGGAAGACGCGTTTCAGCCGGTCCCCCGCCCCGCCGGGAGGAAAAGGGCGAAGAAGAAATGAGCGCGGTCCGGCCCCTCACGGCTGAGGAGGAAGAGCGCCTCGTCGACGCGGCGCGCAAGGCGCGCGAGAACGCCTCGGCCCCGTACTCGCGCTTCAAGGTCGGAGCCGCGCTGCTCGCCGAGGACGGGACGATCTTCGGCGGCTGCAACGTCGAGGCGGCGTCGTACGGCCTGACCGTGTGCGGCGAGCGGACGGCCGTGTTCAAGGCGATCTCGGAGGGAGCGCGGAAGTTTCGCGCCGTCGCCGTCGTGACGGACGCCGACCCGCCCGCGTCGCCCTGCGGCGCGTGCCGGCAGGTCCTCTGGGACCAGTGCCGCGACATCGACGTCATCCTCGCGACGCCCACGCGCGTCGTGAGCCGCATGCGGCTCTCGACGCTCCTCCCTCTGGCCTTCGAGTTCGGGGGACCGAGGTGAGGAATTCCTCGGATATGCGGCGGCTGCTGATGCAGCCGCGAGGACCGAATTCCTTCTTATATGCGGCGGCTGCTGATGCAGCCGCCGATAGCTGGAAATCTTCTTCCCGAATGGCCGATGTCAAGGGCGCGCTTCGCGCGCCGCGCAGCGGTCGGAGACCCTTGACATCGGCAATTCGGGGAGTACTTCTGGCACTTCTTTTCGCGAGCGCGGCGCAGCAGGCCGCGGCTGCGCAGCCTGCGCCTTCTAAGACATCTTCCTCTTCCCGTTCATCTCGTTCTCCTATCGATACCCTCGTGACCGCCGCGCACGTCCTGACGATGGACGGATCGGACCGCGTTTTTTCCCCCGGTGCCGTCGCCGTCAAGGGCGGCAGGATCGTCGCCGTCGGCACGCCGTCGGAGCTGTCGGCTCGTTATTCTCCTAAGCAGAAGATTTCCCGTCCCCGCTCGGCGGTGCTTCCCGGGCTCGTCAACACGCACACGCACGCCGCGATGAGCCTGTTCCGCGGCATCGCGGACGACCTCCCGCTCATGGAATGGCTGACGAAGTTCATCTTCCCGGCGGAGGCGAAGAACGTCTCGCCCGCCTTCGTGAAGGCCGGGACGACGCTCGCGTGCCTCGAGATGATCCGCGGCGGCACGACGACGTTCGCGGACATGTACTACTTCGAGTCCGACGTGGCCGAAGCCGTGAATTCGTGCGGCCTGCGCGCCATCCTGGGCGAGACCTGGCTGGACTTTCCGGTGCCGGACCACAAGGACCTCGACGAGTCGATCCAGGTGACCCGGGCGTTCCTCGAGAAGTGGAAGGGCCACCCGCGCGTCGTCGCGGCCGTCGCGCCGCACGCGCCGTACACGAACGCGAAGGAGTCCATCCAGGCCGCCAAGGCGCTCGCGGAGGAGTTCGGAGCCCCGCTCCTCATCCACCTCTCCGAGACGAAGGACGAGCAGAAGCAGATCGCGGAGAAGTACGGGACGACGCCGGCGAAGTGGCTCGACGCGATCGGTTTCCTCGGCCCGAACGTCCTCGTGGCGCACTGCGTCTGGTGCGACGCGGACGACTTCCGGCTCCTCGCCGAGCGGAAGGTCGGCGTCGCCCACAACCCCGAGTCGAACATGAAGCTCGCCTCGGGCATCCTGGACGTCGTGGGCGCGCGCAAGGCCGGCGTCGACGTGGGCCTCGGGACGGACGGCGTCGCGGGCTCGAACAACGACCACGACATGTGGGAAGCGATGGACTTCGCCGGCAAGCTGGCGAAGGTCTCGACGATGGATCCGACGGCCCTGCCGGCGAAGACTCTCGTGCGAATGGCGACGATCGAGGGCGCTCGGGCGATGAAGATGGACGATCGCATCGGCTCGCTCGAGCCGGGCAAGCGCGCGGACCTCGTGGCGGTCGACCTTTCGGGGGCGCGCACGCAGCCCCTCTGGGACGTCTTCTCGACGCTCGTCTACGCGGTCAAGGAGAGCGACGTGTCCCTGACGATGGTCGAAGGCCGTGTCCTGTGGGACGGCCGGAGCGTACGGACCGTCGACGCGCCGAAGACCCTGCGCGAGGCGGAAGCGTGGCGGAAGAAGATCGCGGCGTCGCTCTCGACGCCCGCCGCCGCGAAATGAGCCTCTTCGTCCGCACGATCGTCAAGAAACGCGACGGAGGCGAGCTGTCGGAAGGCGAGATCGGCGCCTTCGTCACGGGGGTCACGGACGGCACGATCCCCGACGAGCAGGCGGCCGCGTTCCTGATGGCGGTCTGCTGCCGGGGAATGACGACGGCCGAGTCGGCCGCCTTGACGTTCGCGATGATGAAGTCGGGAGAGACCTGGGATCTGACGCGGCACGGCTTCGTCGCCGACAAGCATTCGACCGGCGGCGTGGGCGACAAGACCACGCTCGTCCTCGCGCCGCTCCTCGCGGCGGTCGGCGTCAAGGCCGGCATGATGTCGGGGCGCGGCCTCGGCCACACGGGCGGCACGCTCGACAAGCTCGAGGCGATCCCCGGGTTCCGCACGGCGCTTCCGAAAGCGGATTTCGACCGCCTCCTCGACACCGTCGGGTGCGCGCTCATCGGGCAGACCGACTCGATCGCCCCGGCCGACCGCCGCCTCTACGCGCTCCGCGACGTCACCGGAACCGTCGAATCGATTCCTCTCATCGCGGCGTCGATCCTCTCCAAGAAGCTCGCGACCGGAGCGTCCGCCGTGGCGTTCGACGTGAAGACCGGAAACGGCGCCTTCATGGCCGACCCGAAGGACGCGGAGCAGCTCGGGAAGGCTCTCGTCGAGACGACGCGCGCGACGGGCCGCAAGGCCTCGGGGTACCTCACGGCCATGGATCGGCCGCTCGGCGAGGCCGTGGGGAACGCGAACGAAGTAGAGGAGTCGATCCGCATGCTCGGCGGCGAGGGGCCGGCCGACCTCCGCGAGAACACGCTTCTCCTCGCTGCAGACCTCGTCCTCGCCGCGGGTCTCGAGACGAGCGCGAAGGAGGCGCGGCGTCGGCTCAACTCCGCCCTCTCAGACGGCCGGGCCCTGGAGGTCTTCCGGAAGCTCATCGCGGCGCAAGGTGGGGACGCGGGCGTCTGCGACGACCCGAAGCGGCTCCCGCGGCCCGTTTCGCGCAAGGACGTCCCGGCACCCGCCTCCGGAGTGGTCGCGCGCATCGCGACGAGGGAGATCGGCCTCCTCGCGATCGAGCTCGGCTGCGGGCGGGCGAAGAAAGACGACGTCATCGACCCGGCCTCCGGCTTTCGCGTGAAGAAGAAGCCGGGGGACGCCGTGGAGAAAGGCGAGCCGCTCCTCGTCGTCGAGCTCGGCCCGACCGCGAAGCCGAACGCGACGTTCGACGACCGTCTCGCAGGCTGTTTCACGATCGCTCCCGCCGGGACGAGGGTCGAATCGCTGCCGTTCGTCGTCGGGAGACTCTGATGGACCGGGAATCCGCGCGCTCGATTCGGACGGACTCCGCCCGGCGGAACCCGGGCTACCGCGCGCCAGCCCACATCCCGCTCGCCGTCTGAGTAGGCTCGCAGGCGAGCCGTTGAATCTAGGCGTGCGTCCGCGTCGAGCCGTCGGGTGAGGCGCTTGCGAAGCGGAGAAGGACGCTTCCGAGCCGGATTTCGTCGCCGTCCAAGAGAGTCACGGGTGACGTAAGACGTTCCTTGCCGTGGAACGTCCCGTTCTTGCTGCCGAGGTCCTCGAGCGTCACGCGTTCGCCCTGGACGTCGATGCGCGCGTGCCGCCGGGAGACCGAGCCGTCGACGACGAGGACGTCCGCGGAAGCATCCCGTCCGAGGACCGTGGCTCCCTCACGCAGCCCGACCTCGCGGCCCGCCCAAAGGAGGCGGTGCCGGGCGAAAGACGGGGCAGCTTCGGCCGCGGGAACACCCTCGCCCGTGAACGCGTAGCCGAAGCCGTAGACGGTTCGGATCCACGTCGCGTGGCGAGCGTCGTCTCCGAGCGCCGCCCTCAAGTCGTTCACGAGGCTCGCGAGGTTCGACTCCGAGACGAACGTCTTCGGCCAAAGAGTATCCATGAGTTCCGACTTGGAGAGGGCGCGGGGGCGATTTGCGAGGAGCACGCCGAGGAGGTCGAAGACGCGGGGCGCGACCGGCACGCTCTCGCCGTTCCTGAGGATCTGACGAGTTTCGTCGTCGAACGTGAACTCCCCGAAGGCGGCTCGCATGGCCTTTTCGTGATTATCCGCGTGACCGTGAAAACCAGAAGTTCGCCAGGAGTTCTCCAAGATCGGCGAAGAGCCGCGCCCCAACTTCCGGGGCATGGCGCGAATTCCGAAGTTTCTCCCCGCGGTGACCATCCTGGCGACGCTCACCGCGCGTGCGGATGGAGGTCTCGGAGTCGCCTTCGGCGACGCCGCAGGGATCGCGTCCCGAAAGCTCGAGGATGAGAGATGCCTGCTCGTGCTCTCCGACTTCAGCGACGCGTCGGGCCGCCCGCTCGCGGAGCGGCTTCATGACACGGGTCTCACGGCTCGCGAGTTCTTCGAGCGGCTCGAATTTCGCAACGGCCGTCATGAGTCGACGTGCCAGCGGAGCCGTGTGGATGCGTTCGTGCACATCGGACAGCGCACGGTCTTCGTGTGCCCGGGTGGCTGCTTCGACTTCGGACGCCGGGACGTCGGCCACGCCTCGAACGTCCTCATCCACGAGATGCTCCACACGCTAGGACTGGGAGAAAACCCGCCCACGAGCCTCGGGATCACGAGCCGGGTGGCGGAGCGCTGCGGTCGGTGACGCGGTAAACGGTTCGCGTCCGACCCGTTGTCGCCGAGTCTTCGAGGAAGTCAGGGTACCGTTCGCGTCGAGACGGTTCCCGACGCGGCGTGAAAGACGAGCTCCACGGACCCGACGCGAAGCTCGTCGCCGTCGCGCAGCGGGACGCGGCCTTCGATTCGATCCATGCCTGAGTACGTTCCGTTCTTGCTCCCGAGGTCCTCCAGCTCGGCGGTCTCGCCCTTGACGAGGATGCGCGCGTGGCGACGTGAGACGGAGGGGTCTCCGAGCCAGATGTCGACTTCCGGATCCCGGCCCAGGACGTTTTCGCCCTCCGAAAGATAGAGGACGTTCAGGCCCCAGACGAGCCAGAGGCGGACTCCCGAGCGGCCCCGGTCAGGTGCTCGCTCGGCGACGACGTCCGCCGCAAAGGAATAGCCGAAGCCGTGGTGGGTCTTGAGGAACGCCGGGTGCTTCGCGTCGTCTCCGATGGCCGACCGAACGTCGTTCACGAGGCTCGTCAGATTCGACTCCGTGACGAGCACGTCCGGCCAGATGGCGGCGATGAGCTCCTCGCGGGAAAGCGCTCGCGGACGCTCCTTCAAAAGCAGTTCGAGGAGGTCGAACGCCTTGGGCGTGAGGTGGACCGGGTCGGGCCCGCGCAGAAGCAACCGAGAATCCGGGTCGAAGGTCACCTCGGCGAATCGGAAACGCATGGATCGTCCCGATTATCAGGGAATCCGGAGCTCAAACGCCGAGGCGTGACCTCCCCTGATCAGAGTGACGCGGGAATTCCGTCTGTAACTCCCGAAGGCAGATTTTTTCCATGAATCCGCGAGGACTCGGCGGGGCGGCGGACGCCACCTTCCTGACACCAGGGAGGGCACAACATGACCGCCGGACGGGCCGTCCGCCTAGCGTTAGCTGCCTCTTGCTCGCTTCTGGCGCTTCCGACTCCCTCCACTTTCGCGGATCCCGACCGGCCGCTTCACGTGCGTCCCTCGGGCGGGCCGCTGGAGACGTACGTCTCCGGCGCCGCCCGGAACGCGATCACGAAGCTGGAAAGACCGCAGTGCCTCGCGGTGCTCTCCGATTTCCGCGACGGACAGGGCCGTCTCCTGAAGGAGAACCTCGAGTCCCGCCGGATGACCGCACCCGAGTTCTTCGTGAAGCTGACGTTCGTGGACGGAAGCCGCGTGGCGCTCTGCGGGCGCCCGGAGGTGGCCGCCGGCACGAACCCGGGACAATCCGTGATCGCCGTGTGCCCGGAGACGTTCGCTCGCGTCAGCCGAAAGGAGCCCGGCATCGCCGCCAACGTCCTCATCCACGAGATGCTTCACGCCCTGGGGCTCGGCGAGGATCCGCCGACGAGCGAGGAGATCAACCGGCAGGTCGGGAAACGCTGCGGCTTCTGACGGCGCCGGCCGCCTCCAGCGCCGTGCCCTCCCGCCGGATGCGGCGGTAGGCGACGACGAGAGCCGCCGTGAAGACGACTCCGAAAATCACGAGCAGCCGGATGAGCGCCGGATCCGACGACATGGGCGGCGCGGTCCCCGCGCGCCACTCGCGGTACGTGCCGAGGACGAGCGTGCGGTCCTTTTGCAGGAACACCCAGCCCGTCGCGAACAGCAGACACGCGGCGATGAGGAGCCGGTTCAGGCCCACGCGGCCCTCGCGCACGAGCGCGACACCCGCCGCCAGGCCCGCGACGTTCGACGCGAGGTAGAGCGTCATGAACATGGGAATGAAAACCGGGTACGCGAGGACCGAGTCCTCGTGCCACCACATGTGCGAGGTCTCGAAGCCGAAGTGCCGCACGAGAAGCTCGATCGGGAGCCAGCTCGCGAAGACGCCGAAGAAGAGGAGGTCGCGGACGACCGTGCGCCAGACGTGTTCGCTCTCGCCGGTGGCGAGCTGGGCGCGCGCGGCGTCGGCGTGGAGCCCTCCGAGGGCGAACGCGACCGGGATGTCGATCTGGACCATCGAGGCTCACTCCTAGAAGTGGAAGCGCAGCTCGCCCGTGACGCGGCGGCGCAGGATGTCGCCGAAGACGTGCTGCTGGACGCGCGCGTCGGCCAGGTTCACGGCCCGGACGGCGACGGCGAGACCGTTCCGGAACGTCCAGCCGAGAGCCGCGTTCCAGAGCGTGAACGGGGCGGTCGTGCCGACGTACGGCTGGACGTCCGTCCAGAACGCAGACGCCGTGTAGTTCACGGAGACCGACCCGGAAAAGGGGCCGGCGGCGACGCCGAGCCCCGCGTTGACGCGGTGCCGCGCCGGCAGGTTCACGGGGATCGTCGCCGCGCCCTGCTCGCTCACGTCGGGGTCCGCCTGCCACGAGTAGTTCGCGAAGGCCGTGAGGGCGCGAGTGAGCTTCGCGTCGGCCGAGAACTCGAAGCCGCGGTCCACGATCCGCCCGAGGTTCCGGTAGCTGAACGTCTTCGGGAGGCCGATCTGGTCGAGGGCGGACGGCGGCAGCGGCCAGCCCGGCGGCGGGTCGGCCGACGTGTAGGACTCGATGGGCACGAAGAAGATGCGATCGCGCGAGATGTTGTAGTACGCCGAGGCCGTGACGGTGACGCGCCCGGCGAGCGTCCCGGTGTAACCGATCTCGAACGCGTTCATCGTCTCGGCGTCGAGGGAGCTCGAGCCCGTCGCGAGGATCGGGAAGACGTACGGGCCCGTCGGAAGCGTCGCGAAGGCCGAACTCGGGAAGTAGAGGAAATCCTCGACGAGCGACGGAGCGATGAAGGCCCGGTTCCAGCTCAGCCGGAAAGTGTGGTCCTTGTGCGGCTCGAAGATGAGGCCCGTGCGCGGCGAGACAGCCCCGCCGTACGTGTCCGACCAGTCGTAACGCGCGCCGATCCTCAGGCGCAGCGTCTCGGCGAGGAAGATCTCGTCCTCCGCGAAGACGGCGAGGTCGGTGCGCGCGTGGACGTCGGGCACGAGGCTCAGGTCGAAGTGGCTGTAACGCGCGCTCGCGCCCCACGTGACGAGGTTCTTCTCGCCGAAGAGGTGACGGTCGCCCGCCTCGGCCGCGACGGCCTGGTTCTTCATCGTGACGACGTCGGGCGTCAGGAAGCCGACGTACTTCGCGTCGTGCAGCGTCGCCTCGCCGGCGGCGTGGAAGTCGCCCTTGCGGTACCCGGCCGAGACGTGGCCCTGGTAGAGGTCCTTGCTGTCGAAAGGCCCGAGGCCCGTGAGCATGGCGCCGTCGCTCGACGCGAAGCCCGCGCCGAACTTCCACTTGCCCGCGTCGGGCCGGTCGAGGTCGAGGCGCAGGTCGAGGCGGTACTGGTGAGTGCCCGTGTTTTCGTACGGCGGCAGGGGCGTGCCGTCGGGCAGCGTCGTGGGGCGCTCCCAGGCGTCCTGCGTGAAGTACGAACCGCTGACCTTGTACGACGCGGCGCCCGAGGTGCCCGCGTGGATCACGCCGGCCTCGCGCGTGCCGAGCGTTCCGCCGCCGACCTTGACGGACGTTCCGAGCATCTCGGCCGGGTCCTTCGTGAGGATGTTCACGACGCCGCCGAACGCGTTTGGCCCCCACATGGCGGAGTCGGGCCCGCGGACGACCTCGACCTGCTTGACCTCGTCGAAGTTGATGGGCAGGAGGTCCCACAGGACCATTCCGAAGTAGTCCTGGTAGATCGTGCGCCCGTCGAGGAGCGCGAGCGTCGCGCGCGCGTTGCGGCCCGTCGCGAGGCGTGGCGTGAGGTTGACGTCGCGCGCGGACGTCTGCGCGACGTTGAGTCCGGGCACCGGGCGCAGGAGATCGCCGTAGCCCTCGCCCGCGGACGCCGCGATCTCGGGCGCCGAGACGACCGTGACCGCGACCGGCGCGTCGCGGAGCTCCTCGGCGGTCTTGCTCGCGGTCACGACGACCGTCTCGCCGTACGTGCGTTCGGGCTTCTCGTCCGCGGCCTCGCCGGAAGCGGCGGGCGGCGGGGTCGCGGGCGTCGGCGTCGGCGCCGGCTGCTGCGCGAGAGCGCTGCCCGCGAGAGAGCCGGCGAGAAGGGGAGCGAGGAGTCGCCGCGTCACGCGTCCACCGGGTCCGGGGAGGCGCCGGGGCCGGTGCGCCGGAGCGACTCCGGCAGGAACGTCTGTTTGTAACCGGGTGGAAGCTTCGAGAGCTCCTCGGTGAGGGCGATGTGGAGGGACTCGGACGCGCGCGAGAGGAATGCGCCGCCCGAGAGACGCTGGAGGACGTCGTAGACGAAGCGGAGCACGAGGAGCACGATCTCCTCGCTGAACCCGGCGAGTCCCAGCTTGCCCGAGAGCTCCACGCCGAGGAGCTTCATCGTCTCCGGCCCGAGGATGTCCCGCATGACGAGGCGCGGGAGCCGCGCGAGATCGGCGGGGCGCAGGTACTTGAGCGGCAGCTCGCGCGGGACGTGCTCTCCCAGGAGCTTCTCGACGAACTCGACGAGGGCGCGCGTGATCTCGACGCCGTCCTCGGTCCGTCCGGCCTGCCGCGCGCGGATCGCGTGATAGAGCATCTCGGCGCGGGCGAAACGGGACGGGCCGCCGTCGCCGGGTTCGGGCTCGGGCAGGAGGCTGCGGTCGACGCCGAGGACGAAGCCGACCACGTTCCAGCAGTGGATGAACGCCTCGGCCTGGTCGGGCGTGAAGGCGGCGCCCATCGTCTTCATGCCGCGGAGGACGACGTACGCGAACGTCTGAAGCGTGTAGGCCATGTCCTCCTGGCAGATGGGATGCCCCCACGCCGGGTTCCAGCGCGCCTCTTCGTAGACCTTGCCCATGTCGTGGCCGGCGCCCGTCGCGGTCGCGAGGATGAGGTGGCGCACGGCAGCGTGCAGGAGTCGCACCTTCTGGACGGAGAGAATGCCCTTGGCGCCGGGCGCGAGGCCGCCCGGGAGCATCGCGTCGCGCACCATCTGAGACGTCTCGAGGATGCGCAGGCCGGGGCGGTCCTTGAGGTACGTGGTCAGCCCGAGGACGTGGATGCCGTTCCGCATCACGTAGCACTCGGGCAGGCTCGCGCAGACGAGCAGCACCGTCGCGCCGAAGCCGTTGTCGTAGAAGAATTTCTGGCCGGCCTTCACGAGAGCGGGGTCGGCCCACGGCGGCGGGTCGGCGCTCTTGACCGCGAAGTCGTGGACGGGTGAGGGGAGGTTCGCGTGCGTGAAGTCGCCTTCGAACGTAAGGCCGAAGAGGAAGTCGTTCATTCTTTTCAGACCCGTGCGGCCGCCACCCGCGTCCTCGTAGAGCGCGGCGACGGCCGCGTCGGCGAGCGGGTCGCCGACGAGACGCATCGGGGCGAGCGCCGCATCGGTCCACGGCGTGAAGGTCATCTGCCGTCTCCCTCGGTGCGCGGCGGCGTGAACGCCAGCCGGAAGCTGATCGCCGGGTTCAGGTAGAAGGCCGGGATCAGGTAGCGGAACGCCGCACGGCTCATGTGGCTGAACTCCGTCGAGCCCGCGAGTTCGGCCGCGCCGCCGCGGATGACGCTCGAGACCATGGCGGTCTCGCCGTGGCCCTGCGTCACGAGAGTGGCCGTCCAGTCGCGGGCGTTTCCCGCCATGCCGCGCACGCCGTACACGGAGACGTCGGTCGGGTACGAGTCGACTGGCAGCGGCCGCGGGCGGCCCGGGTTGCTCTCTCCCGAGTTGCAGAAGCTCGCGTCGAAACGATCTCCCCACGGGAACGCGCGCCCGTCCACTCCGCGCGCGGCTTTCTCCCATTCGAATTCGGTCGGGAGGCGGTACTCCCGCCCGTCGCGCGCGGAGCGCCACTCGGCGTATGCGACGGCGGAGTGCCACGTGATGCTCACGCAGGGGCGGCGGGGATGCATCTCTTCGCCGAGGAGGTCCCGCGCCGGGAGCGTAAATCGCCCGTTCGCGTCCACCTCGAGATAGGTGCTCCCGCCCACGTCCTTCTTCGGGGAGTGCAGCGCGGCCTTCGCGGGGTCGGTCGCGACGAGGTCGTTCAGGAACTCGACGTACTCGCCCATCGTGACGGGATGTACGCCGATGCAGAAATCCTCGCTCTCGGCCATCTTCCCGGGCAGCCCCCAGCCCGGAAGCGCAGGGTCGCCGCCGAGGACGTACGGTCCCGCGGGCACGTGGACGAAGCCCTCGCCGATCTCGGCGGGCGTGAGCAGCCGCACGCGGCCGGCCCAGGTCCGCGAGCGCGAGATGAAGACGGGGTAGCGCGTTTCGGCGCGGCCCCGCGCGCGCAGGACGACGAGGTAGTTGCCCATCGGAAGCGGCAGGGAAGGCAGCGGCGTGCGCCCGAGGAGGCGCTCGTTCCCCGGGACGAGTCGGCGATCCTTCTCGGCGAACTCGTAGAGCCAAACCTCGGCGCCGGGCGGATCCGAATCCAGCGCGAGCGAGCCGTCGCCTTTGAGGGAGGTGGCATGGCGCCCGTCGTCGAAGGCCGCGGCGATCTGCCCGAAGTACCGCACGTTCCTCTGGTCGTGCTGCTCCTCGGCCTCGAGGAGCTGCTCGAAGAAGTAGTCGGCCATGACCGCCCGCGCCTCGGAGTGGCTCTCGTCGTGGCCAAGGGCGCCCGCGAGCGTCATGACGAGTTTCGAGCCGGTGGTCGCGAGCTGGACGCGCGCGTCGCGCAGGCGGTCTTCGGCCGACGTGAGCGGTTTCTTCTCGTTCACACTCTGCCAGGGCTGGAAGCCGCCGCGCAGCGACTCGACTTCTCGTTCGAGGGCGGCCATCTCCTCCTTCTTCCCGCGGTAGTCTTCGAGGATCTGGCGTCCGCGAAGTGCGAGGACGCCGGCGTTCTCCTGCCGCTTGACCTTGTCGGCCTCGGCCTCGAGCCAGGCCTGGATCTCGTCCTGCAGCTCCAGGACGGACGCGTGGCGTGCGTCAGGAGACTTCGCGAGGGCCTTGAGACACGTGCGCTCGAGCGCGAGGGGGATCTCGCGCGCCGGCGTCCGCTCGCGCGGCGGCTTCGGGTTGTCGCGCAGGACGGCCGCGAGCGTCGCGATCGGGTTCGCGCCCGAGAAGGGCCGCTCGAGCGTGAGGATCTCGTACATCATGATGCCCAGCGCCCAGACGTCGGACCGCTCATCCACCGGAGAGGACGCTGCCTGCTCGGGCGACATGTACGCAGGCGTCCCGACCATCTCGTCCACCCGCGTGTGGTCCGTGCCGGAGGCGAGGACCTTTCCGTCTCCGCGGTCGATCACCTTCGCGAGGCCCCAGTCGAGGACCTGCACCTCGCCGTGCTCGCCGAGCATGACGTTCGCGGGCTTGAGGTCGCGGTGGAGGACTCCGCGCGAATGCGCGAAGTCGATCGCCTGCGTGACCTGCAGGAGGACCTGCACGAGGCGCGTGATGGAGTACCGGGAGATCGTCTCGCGATCGCCCGCGCGCAGGCCGCCGAGCACGTCGGCGAGGGTGCGGCCGCGGACGTACCGCATCGCGCAGAAGGGAGCACGGTCGCCGACGACGAGGGCGTGCAGGGGCACGACGTTTGGGTGCTCGAGCTGGCCCAGGATGCGCATCTCGTCGAGGAAACGGGCGCGGCGGGTGGGGTCCTCGCCCTTGGCGACCTTGAGCGCGACCTCTCGCCCGAGAGAGGGATCACGCGCGAGGAACACCGCTCCCATGCCTCCCTCGGCGAGGAGCCTGACGATCTCGAAGCGGACGGCGCCCGACGTGTCCCGCGGCGCGTCCGCCGGAAGCGAGGGCGCGGCCGCGCTTTCCGGCGTCGGGGCGAAGGTTTCCTCTTCGGAGGGATCGCTGTCCTGCCGGCTCATCGCAACTCCAGCATCACGTGCCGGTCCATTCCCCTCCTCGATCGTCCCGAAGCGACGTGGACGCGCGGATCGTACCAGCCGCAGCCACCGGGTTTTTCTTCGGAAGTGCGCTGCCCCCTCGAGCGTCGTCAGGACGCCTGAGGATCGTGCTCTCTCGAATTCCGCGGTAGTGCGTCCGCTCGCGTCTTTACCTGATGCGAACGTTTCATTGCACCGGGACTCCATCCTACCCGATCCTTACTGCAGGAGAGCGTCGTGAGGCCGCAAAAGAGGACCGCTAAGCGCTACGAGATGGTCAACGTGCGCCCGGGCTACCTGATGATCGAGCTCGAGAACCACACTCTCGCCCGGCGCTGCTACTTCGTGGCAGAGCGGATCCCGCCCCTGGAGGAGTACCGCGAGGGCAATCGGTTCTGGAAGCCCCAGACGGCGGCCCAGACCATTCAGTTCGACGTCCGCGACACCGACACCGGAGAGGTGGTGCCCTTCGGCGAGCTCGCGGGCCTTCTGTATTACGCCTGCTGCGACAAGGACAGCGCCGTCTACCAGATGGGCGACCTGGCCCACGACCAGCGCGTCTCGCTTTACGTGGCGATCACCACCGAGAGCGAGAAGGGTCATACGCCCATGCCCGTCGAGAAGGTCCGGATCCTCAACACGCTCTTCAACGAGCGCCTGACCAGTCCCGGGAAGAAGGTGCTGATCCTGCCCGACCTCTTCGGTCTTTACCGGAAGATCACCTACGGGCAAATGGCGGTCGACTTCGGCCTCACGTCCATGGAATGAGGAGCACAGGATGAAGATTCAGGAACTCGCGGAGCGGCTCGAGCTCAAGGCGGCCACCAAGGTCTTCGATCGGGACGTGACGGGCGTCTACATCTCGGACATGGTCAGCGACGTGATCGCAAACGCCAAGGCGGGCGACCTGCTGGTCACCGCACAGGCGCACGCCAACGTGATCGCCGCCGCAAACCTGGTCGACAACTGCGCCGTCGTGATCACCCAGGGGAAGGTCCTTGCCGACGACGTCGTGAAGATGGCGGAGAAGGCCGAGATCACGGTCTTCACCACGGCCCTGAATCGCTGGCAAATGGCCACGAAGCTCTATGAGGCCGGCATTCGCTAGACGGTCGCCGCGAGGCGGCCCCAGAGGTGAGGGCATGCTTCTCGCGGAGATCGTCACGCTCCTCGGTTGCACGGAGCTGCTGGCGCTCGACCAGGCCGGCGACCGCGAAATCGCCGCTTGCTTCGCCGCCGACCTGATGAGCGAGGTGCTGGCCTTTTCGGGCCACGGGCCTCTCCTCGTCACCGGATTGACCAATTTGCAGTCGGTGCACACGGCCGAGGTGGTCGACGCGCAGGCCGTCCTCTACGTGAACGGCAAGCGGCCCGACGCGCAGGTCCTGGCCGTGGCGCGCGCGCGCGGCCTGCCCCTCCTGTCCACCGCCCTGACCATGTACGAAGTCTGCGGCCGCCTGCACCGGAGCGGCCTGCCCGTCTCCACCAAGGAACAGGGGACCCCACCCTGAGCGAGGTTCTCTATGCCGAGACCTTCCCGATCCGCGGGGGCGATTTCGAGCATGGGGGAGAGGTGGCCACTCGCATCAAGTCCATCTGCAAGGACCTGGGAATCCGGCCCGACCTCATCCGCCGGCTTTCCATCGCCAACTTCGAGGCGGAGATGAACGTCATCATGCACGCCGACGAGGCGGACCTGAGCTTCCAGGTTCTGCCCGAGGCGGTGCGGGTGGTGGTGGCGGACCGCGGCCAGGGAATCCCAGACATCGAGCTGGCGATGACTCCGGGTTGGTCCACCGCGACACCCGCGATGCGCGCCCGCGGCTTCGGAGCAGGGCTGGGGTTGCCCAACATCAAGAACAGCGCGGACGAGTTCGAGCTGAAATCGACTCCCGGAGTCGGGACGACTCTCACCTATGCGGTGCGACTTGTCTGACGTGGCGGAAGGCGACCGCCCCAAGAGCAAGCACTCGATCGTGTTCGACCGGGAGCTGTGCGTGGGTTGCGTCGACTGCTGCAAGTCGTGTCCCACCGGGGCGATCCGCGTACGGGCCGGGTGCGCCGTCGCTGACCCCGACCTCTGCATCGACTGCGGCGAGTGCATCCGCTGGTGCCGGCACGGGGCGATGCACGCGGCCACAGCAAGCACCGCGGATCTCAAACGCTTCAAGTACACGGTGGCCTTGCCCTCGCTTACTCTTTACTCCCAGTTCGGCAAGGAGGTGGAGCCCGGCCAGGTGCTGCAGGCCCTCCGCAGCCTGGGGTTCGACGACGTCTACGACCTTTCGGCCATGTGCGACATGCACGCGAGCGCCACCGACGCCTACCTCTCGGAATGCCGCGGTCCCTGGCCGAAAATCTCGGTGACCTGCCCCGCGATCATCCACCTGATCCAGCTCCGTTACCCGGACATGATCGACAACCTGCTGCCGATCGAGACGGCGCGGGAACTGGCCGCCAAGCTGCTGCGCCGTCGGCTGGTGGCGGAAAAGGGGCTCGCGCCCGGCGACATCGGCATCTTCTTCATCACGCCCTGCAGCGCCATGCTGCAATCCATCCATCACCCGGAGGCCCTGGAAGCGTCGTACCTGGACGGGGCCTTCTCCATCGCCGAGGTCTACGGTCCGCTGCTCAAGGCGATCGAGGCCTGCGGGCCGGTGGAGAATCCCCCGCCCATCAGCGAGCGCGGGCTGCTCTGGGCGATGGCGGGCGGGGAGATCGCGGGCCTGCGCAACGCCAACACGATCACCGTGGCCGGGGTGCGCGACGTGCTGCGGGTCTTCGACCACATCGAGGAGGGCAAGCTTCAGGCCGTCGACTTCATCGAGGCCTACATCTGCCCGGACGGCTGCATCAGCGGGCAGCTCACGGTGGAGAACCGTTACGCCGCCCGGCGCACCGTGCAGCAGATCGTGCGCCGGCACGGCCGGCTCGCGGGCGAAGGGGCGGTCGTGCCCGAGGAGAAGGTGCGAGCGATGTTGCGGGAGCACTTCTTCGACCTGGAGGAGCACCTCAAGGCGCGTCCGGTGCGCCCGCTCGGACGCGACTTGCGCGAGGCGGCCGCGCGCAAGCGAGAGGAAGAACGCGTGCTCGCGCAACTGCCGGCCAAGGACTGCGCGGCCTGTGGCGCCCCCGGTTGCGCCGCCCACGCCGAGGACGTGGCGCGCGGCCTGGCCGCGCTGGAAGATTGCGTGTTCGTCCGCATCGAACGCCTGAAGGAGGCGATGGCCTCCACGAAGGAATCCGTCTATGACTAAGCAGATGCTCGTGCTGGAGCTGTGCTGCCCCCAGTGCGGCGCGGCTCTCACCGAGGGCACGCGGGTGCGCCTCGACGGCCACGTGCGCCGTACCCACGAGCAGAGGGAGGTCTCCCTGAGCGCCGTCTTCGGCGACGACAGCGGGGAGGGCGACCCTGCCCTGAAGGAGGGCGACGTCGTCGATCTCAGCTGCCCCAAGTGCGAGGCCAGCCTGATGCTGCCGCTGGCCTGCAAGATCTGCGGCGCCCCCATGGCGTCGCTCAACATTGCCAAGGGCGGCACCCTCGAGTTCTGCACCCGGCGCGGATGCCGGGCCCACGCCTTCGGGGGCACCGGCAACATCGACGACATGATGAGCCTGATGAATCGCATGTTCGAGACGCCCTACGACTAGGAGACGACCGCGGGAGCCCACGACATGGATGCGCCGCGCCCCTACGACTTCAAGAACCTCCAGTACAGGGGCGAGGGCGGGGTCCTGATCCCGCTCCTGCAGAAGTATCAGAACGAGGACGGCTACATCTCCCGCGAGCGGATCGCCGAGATCCACAGGAAGACGGGAGTGCCTCTCTCGCAGATCTTCGGGGTGGCCACCTTCTACGCGCAGTTCCGGCGGCACCCCGTGGGCCGCAACATCATCAGGGTCTGCCACGGCACGGCCTGCCACGTGGCGAACGCCAGGGCGATCTCCAGGACCCTCGAAGACCAGCTGCGGATCCGGGACGGCGAAACCACGCCGGACCGCGAGTTCACCCTCGAGACGGTGGCTTGCCTCGGCTGCTGCAGCCTGGCCCCGGTGGTCATGATCAACAAGGACACGCACGGCAACCTCAAGCCCACCGACCTTCGGAAAGTGCTCAGGCCTTACCGGGAGAAGAGGGCGGCAGGCCCGTGAGAATTCTCGTGGGTCTCGGCACGTGCGGAATGGCGGCAGGCGCCGGGGCGACCTACGCCGCACTCCAGGCCAGGACGGGAACGCTCAGCGGTCACTGCAACGTGGGGAAGACCGGCTGCGTGGGTATGTGCTTCCGCGAGCCACTCGTGGAAGTGCGCGAGGACGACGGGACGCGCTGGCAGTACGGGCAGATGACTCCGGAGAGGGTCGACCGCCTGCTCGAGGAGCACGTCGGAAAGGGCCAGCCCATCGAGGAGTGGCTCGTGTGGACCAGCGAAGGGAAGGGCCGGGAAAAGACGTTCCTCGACCGCCAGCAGCGCATCGTGCTGCGCAACTGCGGCCTGATCGACCCGGAGAGGATCGAGGAGTACTTGGAGGTGGGCGGGTACCAGGCCCTGAAGAGGGTCCTCGAACGGAAGGACCCTGACGGCCTCATCAACACGATCATCGAATCCGGGCTGAGAGGGCGCGGGGGGGCGGGCTTCCTGACCGGGATGAAGTGGCGCTTCACCCGGCTGGCCTCGGGGAAGCAGAGATACGTGATCTGTAACGCCGACGAGGGCGACCCCGGGGCCTTCATGGACCGCTCGGTCCTGGAGAGCGACCCCCACTCGGTGCTGGAGGGCATGGCCATCGCCGGCCACGCCATCGGCGCCACGCAGGGCTACATCTATGTGCGCGCCGAGTACCCCATGGCCGTCGAGCGGCTGAACATCGCCGTCGCCCAGGCCGAGGCGCACGGCCTCCTGGGTCACGACGTCCTGGGCACCGGGTTCGAGTTTCACGTCGAGCTGAAGGAAGGGGCGGGGGCCTTCGTTTGCGGCGAGGAGACGGCCCTCATCGCCTCGATCGAGGGCCGCCGCGGAATGCCTCGCATCCGGCCGCCTTTCCCCGCGGTCAAGGGACTGTGGGAGTGCCCGACCAACATCAACAACGTCGAGACTTTCGCCAACGTGCCTTGGATCGTGCTCAACGGGGCCCTGGCCTTCAACCGCCTCGGCACCGCCAACAGCAAGGGCACGAAGGTCTTCGCGATGGCGGGCAAGATCCGGCGGGGCGGGCTGGTGGAGGTCCCGATGGGGATCTCCATCCGTGCGATCGTCAACGACGTCTGCGGGGGCATCAAGGAAGACCGGAAGTTCAAGGCCGTGCAAATGGGCGGCCCCTCCGGGGGCTGCATCCCCGCGGAGTTGCAGGACACCGTCATCGACTACGAGTCCATCAACAAGACGGGCGCAATCATGGGCTCGGGTGGGCTGGTGGTGCTCGACGAGACGACCTGCATGGTGGACGTGGCGCGTTTCTTCCTGGACTTCACACAGCGCGAGTCCTGCGGGAAGTGCACGTTCTGCCGGGTGGGCACCAAGCGAATGCTGGAGATCCTCGTCCGCATCACGGAGGGCCAGGGCCGGGAAGGGGACATCGAGAAGCTCGAGAACCTCGCCTCCCTCGTGAGGAACAACTCGCTCTGCGGCCTGGGCCAGACCGCCCCGAACCCGGTCCTCACGACCCTCAAGTACTTCCGGGGGGAGTACGAGGCGCACATCTCCAACCGCAAGTGTCCCGCCCACCAGTGCCAGGCCCTGCTCACCTATACCGTCAACGAGAAGTGCAACGGGTGCCAGGTGTGCAAGCGGGCCTGTGCGGCCAAGGCCATCACCGGCGAGAAGGGGAAGCCTCACGTCATCGATCACAGCCTGTGCGTCCGCTGCGACGAGTGCTATCGGGCCTGCCGCTTCGAAGCGATCACGAGGATGTAGGGGCATGGAACTCGTCAAGCTCTACATCGACGGCAAGCGGGTCATCGCGGACAACCGGATGACGATCCTGGAAGTGGCCCGCGAGAACGGGATCACGTCGATCCCGACCCTCTGCCACGACGGTCGCCTCGAGCCCTTTGCCTCCTGCTACCTGTGCGTCGTCAAGGTGCGGGGTGGGCGCACTCTGACGCCCGCCTGCTCCACGAGGGTGGCGGCGGGCATGGTGGTGGAGACCTCCAACGCGGAGATCCGTCGTTCGCGGAAGGCGGCCCTCGAGCTGATGCTCTCCAACCACTTCGCGGATTGCATCGGCCCCTGTCAGCTGGCCTGCCCGGCCGGAGTGGACATTCAGGGCTACATCGCGCTCGCCGCTTTGGACAAGTACCGCGACGCCATCGCCCTCATCAAGGACCGCAATCCCCTGCCCGCGGTGTGCGGACGCGTCTGTACCCGGCCCTGCGAGGTCAAGGGCTGCCGGCGCACCCTGCTCGACGAGGCGGTGGGCGTCGACTACATCAAGCGATATCTCTCCGACCTCGACCTCGGCGACAAGAATCCCTGGCGCCCGAGCGTGGCCCCTCACAACGGAAAGAAAGTGGCCGTCGTGGGGGCGGGCCCGGCGGGGCTGTCCTGCGCCTACTACCTCGCCCTGCGCGGCTACAAGGTCTCGATGTTCGAGGCCCAGCCCGAGGCGGGGGGCATGCTGCGCTATGGCATCCCCGAATACCGCCTGCCGAAGGACGTCCTCGACCTTGAGATCAACCAGATCCTCGACCTCGGCGTCCAGCTCTCCACCAACGTCCAGCTCGGCCGCGACTTCACGATCGCAAGCCTCAAGCAGGTCGGTTACGACGCCGTCTTCCTGGGAATCGGGGCCTGGGACAGCTCCAAGATGCGCGTCGCGGACGAGGACTCCCCGGGGGTTCTGGCCGGCATCGAGTTCCTCAGGCAATTCGGCCTCAAGCGCAGGATCGACATCCACGGAAGGGTGCTCGTCGTGGGCGGCGGCAACACCGCCATCGACTGTGCGCGCACCGCCCTGCGCCTGGGCGTCGCCGAAGTGCGTCTCCTCTACCGGCGCACGCGCACGGAGATGCCCGCCAACCAGACGGAGATCGCCGAGGCCGAGCACGAGGGCGTGAAGATGGACTTTCTCGCCGCCCCCGTGCGCGTCCTGCGCGGCGAGAACGGCCGCGTGGCGGGGATGGAGTGCATTCGCATGGAGCTGGGCCAGCCCGACCAGAGCGGCCGCCGCAGCCCGAAGCCCGTTCGAGGCTCGGAGTTCCGCGTCGACTGCGATTTCGTGCTCGCCGCCATCGGCCAAGGCACGCGCGTCAAGGAGCTCGTGGACGGGCGGGTGCCCAACTTCCTGCCGCTCGGCGAGTCGCTGAGCCTCACGCGCTGGCAGACCGTGGAGGTCAACGAGCGCACGTTCGAGACCACCGTCGACGGCGTGTTCTCGGGGGGCGACGTCGTCACGGGAGCAGCCACCGCCATCGAGGCCATCGCCGCCGGACGCAAGGCCGCCTACGCCATCGACCGCTACGTGGCCACCGGCCGGGCCGAGCCCGAGCCGGTGGAGGTTTACAGCCGCAAGGACGCCTATCGGAAGGTCGACGTCGAGGACCTCCCGCCCGGCTCCGCAGACGGACGGCGGGGCATGCCCGTGCTCCTCCCGGCGGAGCGCGCCCTCAGCTTCGCCGAGGTCGAGACCGGCTACAGCGGCGAGGACCTGCGCCGGGAGACGGCGCGCTGCCTCGAGTGCGGCTGCACCGCTCTCTTCACCTGCGACCTGAGGCGCTACGCCACAGAGTACGGGGCCGACGTTCAGACGTTCATGGGCGAGGCCGTCGAGCACCGCGTCGACCGGCGACACCCGTTGCTCGTGCTCGACCCCAACAAGTGCGTGCTGTGCGGCCGTTGCGTGCGGATCTGCAGCGAGCTCGTGGGGGTGGCCGCCTACGGCTTCGTCAACCGCGGCTTCGACACCGTGGTCAAGCCTGCGTTGGGCGACTCCCTGCTCGACACCGAGTGCGTGAGCTGCGGGCTCTGCATCGGCACCTGCCCCACGGGGGCCATCGCCGAAAAGCTCCCCCTCACCAAGCCCGGCCCCTGGAAGACCACGCGGGTGGAGTCGGTGTGTCCCTACTGCAGCGCGGGATGCCGGCTGGGCTACGAGATATCCGGCACGACCCTGGTGCAGGTTTCGCGCGCGGCCGGAAACCCGGGCACCGGCGGCAACCACTGCAAGAAGGGCCGCTTCGGATACGGCCACGTGCAGTCGAAAGAGCGCCTGCGGTGGCCGCTGCTGCGCGTCGGGCGCGAGCTGCAGGAGACGAGCCTCGACGAAGCCCTGCGTTACGCGAGCATGCGGCTCAAGGAGCTCACCCGCCGCGTCAGCGGGGACCAGGTGGCGGTCTTCGTCTCCCCCCGCCTGACCAACGAGGAGATCTACCTCGCCCAGAAGCTGGCCCGGCTGGCCCTGCGCACGCACAACGTGACCTCGCTGACCCACCTCGTCAACCGCGAGCTCGAGGCCCCGGACGTGGTGTCCACGGCATCGCACGCGGACATCGCCGACGCCCAGGCCCTGCTCGTCGTCAACACGGCCCTCGACGAAGAGAGCTTCGCGGTGGACATCGCGTGCAAGCAGGCCATCCGCAAGGGAGCCCGCCTCGTCTACGTCGGCCCGGAGGACAACCGCACCTCGCGCTTTGCCGAGCTGCATCTGCGCTCCCTGCCCGGCGGACAGACTTTTGCCATCCTCGGCCTGCTGAAGGACTACGCCGCCCTCGAGCCGGGCGCCCTCGACGACCGGCCAGGGCTGTCCCGGGCGGTGGCCGATCTCTCCGACGAGCAACTCGAGAAGCTCTCCGGAGTGCCGCGCGCCGCCTCGCGCGAGGCGGCCGCCATCCTGTCGAAGACCATCCTCAAGGTGATGCTGTTCAACAAGGACTACCGTGGCGCGCGACAGGCCCACGACGAGCGGCTCTTCGCCGAGGCGGCCGCGGCCCTGGGCTGCTCGGTTCTCGCGCTACGCGAAAAGGCGAACACCCAGGGGCTGCTCGACATGGGCGCCGACCCGCGATGGCTGCCCGGTTACGTCGACCCCGAGGGCGGCGAGGCCCTGGAGCAGATGGAGAAAGAGCTGGGGGTGGTCCTGCGCGAACTCTCTCCGCCCGGACTGGACGTGGCCCAGCTCCTGCGCGAAAAGAAGATCAAGGTCGCCGTCGTGCTCGGCGAGGACCCGGTGGGCGCCGCCGGGTTCCCGCAGGACCTGCGCGACGGCCTCCTCGCCGCCGATTTCCTGCTCGTGGGCGACCTCTTCCTCACCGCGACGGCGGCCAGCGCGACCGTGGCCTTGCCGCTGTCGAGCACGGGGGAGACGAGCGGCACCATGACCAATGCCGAGCGTCGCGTTCAGCGGTTGCAGCGGGCGGTGCCCCCCGTGGGTGGGATCGAGACGTGGGAGATCCTCAGCCAGCTCGCCGGCCAGCTCGGCTACCGGTTCAAGATGAAGTACGGGTCCGTGCAGGACGTGACCGCGGAGATCCAACGGGTGGTGCCGATCTGGGCGGGGCTCGACCTCGACTCCGCGGGTGCGGTCTGGAATGCGGACGGCTTCAAGCTGCCCAAGGTCCCGTTCACCGGGTTGGGAAAGCCGGTCGCCCCCGTGCCCACCCTCGGGCTCGACAACCTCGAGGTCCGCTTCGGGACCTGGTTCGACACGATCTTCGAAAAGGCCCGCGCGGCGCCGCCCGTCGTCTCGCTGTAAGCGCTCGACTGGTCTCCTTAAGATCGTCCAGGGGTCGTGAAGCCCATGGGCGGTCCCGTAACTTCAGGGTGCACCGTGCCGACGAGCGACGAGATCACGCGCCAAGTCGTGAAGCGGTTCGAGAACTGACGAGGGACTAGACTCTTTCGTAGCTTGACTCTCGAGCCCGGCGAAAGGCTCGGCCCATACGAAATCCTCGCCTTGCTGGGCGCGGGCGGGATGGGGGAGGTGTACGGGCGCGGGAAGCCTCCGGCTCATTTCCTCGCCGTGCTTCCGACGGGTTCGGGAGAGGAGCGAGCGCTGCCTCGCGGCGACGTGGAGAGGGGCTTTTGGGATGCGGTGTTCTTCCCAGACGGCAAGAGGATTCTTTTTTCGGGGACGGACAAGGCCGGCCGGCAGGGTCTCTTCGTCCAGGACCTCGAAGGCGGCCTCCCGCGACCTTTCGGACCCGACGGACTCGCGTGGCCGTCCGTTTCTCCGGACGGCCGATGGGTGGCGTCCTGGTCTGAGAAAGAGAAGAAGCTGATTCTGGTGACGGGAGAGGGCGAGCGGCGGCGAAGCCTCGACGCCGGACCCGAGCCCGACGACTTTCGGTGGAGTGCGGACGGACGCTCGCTGTTGTTGGCGCACTTCGAAGGAAGGCGCGTGCGAGTGCATCGCCTCGACGCGACGAGCGGCGCCCGGACGCTCGTGCGGGAGATTCCCCGCCCGGGGGGCGAGGCGGGACTTCTCGGCCAGAGCAACGTCGTTCGCCTGTCAGCGGACGCGCGGTGGTGCGCGTTCGGCTACAAGAGCTCGCTCACCGACCTCTACCTCGTCGAGGGTCTGAAGTAGCCTCTCGTTTATCCTCGCCGCAGTGCTTTACCGGCTGGAAAACGTCCGCAAGAGCTTCGGAACGAAGGACGTCCTCGTGGACGCGACGTGGCAGCACGATCCCGGCCGGATCGTGGGTCTCGTGGGCCGCAACGGGGCGGGGAAGACCACCGTCCTGAAGATCGTCCAGGGGTTGGTGGAGCCCGACGGCGGCAAGCTGCATGTCGCGGGTGGTACCTCGTTCGCCTCTCTCGACCAGGCGGTAGAGCCCGAGGGCGACGAACCGCTCCGGGCGTTCGTGGCGAGGGCCCAGGAGCCGCTTCTCGTGCTCGAACGCGAGATGCGGCGGTTGGAGGAGGCCATCGCCACGCACGGGGCCGACGGCGACCGCGCGGCGCTCGACGCGCTCCTGGCCGAGCACGACGACGTGCGCGAGCACTTCGAGCGCGCGGGCGGCTACGAGGCGGACGCGCGCGTGGACCGCGTGCTGATGGGCGTCGGTCTTTCGCGCGCGTTCTGGGACCGGCCCGTCGGCGAGCTTTCGGGCGGGCAGAAGCATCGCGCCCAGATCGCCCGGCTGCTACTGACGGACGCGTCGGTTCTCCTCCTCGACGAGCCGACGAACCATCTCGACGTGGCTGGAATCGAGTTCCTCGAGGGCTGGCTCGTGGAGCGGAAGACGGACGCCGGCCTCTCGGCGCTTGTCGTCTCGCACGACCGCCGCTTTCTCGATGCCGTCGCCGACCGCATCGTCGAGGTCGCGCACGGCCGTCTCGAAGACTATCCGGGCGACTACGCGACATACCGCAAGCTCAAGGCCGAGCGCGAGCGCCTCCGCGCGAAGGAGGCCGAGAAGCAGCGGCAGATGATCGAGCGGACCGAGGAGTTCATCCGCCGCAACATCGCCGGCCAGAAGACGAGGCAGGCGCAGGGCCGGCGGAAGATGCTGGCGCGGATCGAGCGGATCGAGGCGCCGAGGGAGGATGCGAACGAGGTCTCGATCCGGTTCGAGGAGGCGCGCGTTTCAGGAGGGCGCGTGCTCGAGGCCAAGAAGCTCGTCCCGGGCTACCGGGAGACCGGGCCGCTCCTTCAGCCGGTGTCGTTCCTCCTGCGCCGGGGGGACCGCCTCGCGCTCTGGGGGCCGAACGGCTGCGGCAAGACGACGCTCCTGAAGACGCTCGCGCGCGTGCTGCCTCCGCTTTCCGGCTCGGCCGTGCCGGGGACCGGCGTCCTCACCGGGTACTACGACCAGGAGATGAGCGACCTTCCGGTCGAGGCGACGGCGCTCGATGCCGTGATGGATCTCGACCCCACGATGAAAGAGAGCGAGGCCCGCGACTTCCTCGCGCTCTTCGACTTCCGCGGCGACGAGGTCTTCCAGAGGATCGCGACGCTTTCGGGAGGCGAAAAAGGGCGCCTCTCGCTCGCGCGCATCGTGTTTGGAGGCGCGAACTTTCTCCTCTTGGACGAGCCCACGAACCACCTCGACCTCGACGCGCGCGAGCAGCTCGAGGACGCGCTGGAGGCATTCGAGGGGGCGATCGTCTTCGTGAGTCACGACCGCTGGTTCGTGGACCGCATCGCGACGCAGATGTTGGAGATTCGGGACGGGAAAGCCGAGCTCCACGAGGGGAACTACTCGGACCTCGTCAGGAGGAAGAAAGAGATTCTTGCTCCCGCTCGGGACGGGTCGTAGAAGCGCGACGAGCTACAGTGGGGCGGGGGAGACGCGGTCTTTTCTTCGAAGGGTGAAAAGGGCGGGCGTTTGGGCACCGGCGCCAATTCCCACCGTTCGCCCTCTTCCCCTTCT
>DATIFW010000157.1:0-9107 GCA_035455045.1 Thermoanaerobaculia bacterium
TGCGGCCGTCGGCGTACGCCACGCCCGCGCGCGAATAGGCGTCGAGAAAACGCGCCTCGCCCGTCGGCCGCCGGGAAAGCACTTCGCGCGACGTCCCCATCGCGGAGACGAAGTCCTCCCGCCTCAACCGGCTTCGCCCCCTCGTGTCCAGCGCCTCCCACGCGGCGGAAAGCTGCGTGTCGCCCGAGGCCGCGGCGCCGGAGAGAAGGGGAGGAAAAGGATTTTGTTTGGAAAGAGAACGCAGGGCGGCGCCGGAGTGCTTCGTGCCGGCGGTTGAGCGGGACGCTCCGGTGGATTTTTCTTCGAAGGGTGATTGGCCCGAAGCAGAGGCGCGCGGTTCGCTGTCGCGCGGAACGGCGGCGCTGACCGCATCGGCGCCGGATTCATTTTTCTTCGAAGAAATGTCGGACGATGAGGCTGCTGTGGCGCTCGTCGAAGCGGAAGCTGCGTCGAGAGCCGAGGTCTCTTTCTCATTCGAAGGAATGCCGGACGGTGCCGTCGCCGGAGCGCTGGTCGTGAGCGGCGCCGCAGCCGTCGGCTCGGGCTCTTTCACCTTCGCCGGTGCCGGGCGAAGGAGCAGATAGATCCCGCCTCCCGCGCTGAGGAAGAGCAGCGCGGCGAGGATAAGCTTGGTGCCGCGCGTCGATTCGGGCTGCGTCTCGGTCGGTTTCTTCGCCTTCGAGGCCGGTGCCGCGAGCGCCTCGGCGTCGATCGCCGGGGCCGAGATGACGGTCCGGACCTGCGACTCGACGTCCACGCCCTGCGGCACGGTCGGCGCGCTGCCCGTGACGCCGAGGGCCGCTCCGAGCGCCGCGACGAAAGCGCCGCAGGAAGCGAACCGATCGGCGGGCTCTTTCGAGAGGCCGCGGGCGAGCACCGCATCCACCCCGGGAGAGGTACCGGGCAGGGCCGAGGAGAGCGGCGGCGGGGGCGCCGTGACGTGCTGGTGAAGGACGGCGAGAGGCGATTGTGCCGAGAACGGCACGCGTCCGGCGAGGAGCTCGAACGCGATCACGGCGAGGGCGTACTGGTCCGAGCGGCCGCTGAGAGCCCCGCCGGTCGCCTGCTCGGGCGCCATGTAGAGCGGGGTCCCGAGCACCGTGCCCGTCGCGGTGAGCCCCGACGAGACCTCGGCGCTGCGCGCGAGTCCGAAGTCCGCGAGAAGCGGCCGGCCCTGCGAGTCCATCAAGACGTTCCCCGGCTTGACGTCGCGGTGGAGGATGCCCTTGGCATGCGCGTGGTCGAGGGCCGAGGCGATCGCCGAAAGCCAGGCGATCGCGAGAGCGGGCGGAACAGGCCCCGCGACGCGGCCCTTGAGCGACCCGCCGGCCACGAGCGGCATGACGAGGTACGACAGCTCCTCACCGTCGATCGTCGCGCTGCCGTAGTCGAAGACCGGGAGCACGTTCGGATGCTCCAGGCCGGCGACGAGACGCGCTTCCCTCAGAAATCGCTCGCGAAACGTGGACTCCTGGGCGACGGGCCCGAGGATGACCTTAACGGCCACGGTGCGCTTGAGGGTCTCGTCCTCCGCCTTCCAGACCTCGGACATTCCGCCCACGCCCGCTCTCTCGAGGAGACGGTAACGCCCGAGGACGGTGCCGGTCGTGATCGGCATGGCTGGTCTCGGGGAGAATACCGGAGGACGGCGTCGGTCGCGGGGGGCGAAAATGACTCCGTGGCGGAAACGCATCTCCCGACGCTTCACCCGCGCACGCGCGGAAAAGGCAGATACGTCTACGTCGTGCGCTCGCGCCGGTCGCACGGGATCTCGGTCGGCATCAACCTCGACCCGCAGAAGACGTGCAACTTCGACTGCGTCTACTGCGAGGTCATCGATCGCCGGGAGATCGCGAAGGGCACCGGTCGGCCCGCGATCGCGATCGACGACGTGGCGCATGAGCTCGCGGAAGAGCTCGCGTCCCGGGCGCGCGCGGCCGGAGCGTGCGCGGCGGACCCGGTGCGCGACATCGCCTTCGCGGGCGACGGGGAACCGTCGACGTTTCGCGGCTTCCTGCCGCTCGCGCGGACCCTTTTCGACGTGCGCGACGCCGCCGGATTCGCCGCCGTTCCGTTCGTCCTCATCACGAACGGCTCGGGCCTCGGGCGCGACGAGATGCGCGAGGCGCACGACCTCTTCCAATCCCGGGGCGGCGCGTTCTGGATAAAGCTCGATGCCGGCACGGAGAACTTCTTCAAGACGATTGCACGGACCTCGATTCCCTTCGAGCGGATCCTCTCGAATCTCGCCGCGGCCGCGAAACGGCATCCCGTCGTCGTTCAGGCCATGTTCCTGCGCTTTCGTGGCGAACCGCCGCCAAAAGAGGAGATCGCGGCCTGGGCGAGTCGCCTCGCGGAGGTCGTGGACGCGGGCGGGCGCCTCGCGCTCGTCCAGGTCTACACGGTCGCGCGCGAGACGATGGAGCCGGGCGTGACCCCGTTGACGAAGGCGGAGCTGGAGGACATCGCCGGAGCGGCACGGGCCGCCGTACCGGGCGTCCCCGTCGAGACGTTCGTCTAGGAGTCCGCCTCGGGGGCGTGACCAGATCCGGCACGCCGTGCGTCTTCCTTACGATGCACGCGATGGTCGGGCATTTCGAGGAAGAGTTTCCCGCCCGCGACGTCTCCTGGGCGGAGGCGCTGCGTGCGCCTTTCGACGCCCTCGCGGGCGGCGATTCCGCCGCGCTCGAAACGATCTGGGACCTCTCGTCGCGGCGCCTTTACGGCCTCGCCCTCTGGCGCACCGGCTGCGAGGAGGACGCGCGCGACGTCGTCCAGGAGGTCTTCGTGCGCCTCGCGTCCCGACGCAGCGAGCTGAACGGCGTCGAGACGCCGCACGTGTGGCTCCTCGCGGTGACCCACAACGCCGCGATGGACGCCGTTCGACGAAGCTCCCGGCGTCGGACGGAACCCCTCGAAAGCGCCGCCCACGTCGTGGCGCCCGGATCCGATCCGGAGCGTGCGGCCGCGGCGTCCACCGCTTCCCGCGTCCTCGCTCAGCTCCCGCCGTCCCAGCGAGAAGCCGTTCTGCTCCACCACGTCGCCGGGTGCTCGTTCCGCGAGATCGCGGCGATCACCGGCGTCCCCGCCTTCACCGCGGCGAGCCGATGCCGCCTCGCCCTCGCCCGGCTGCGCCGCCTGATCGGAGGTTCCCGATGAGCGACGACCCTCTGTTTCGCGGGCTCGAGCCGCCCGCCGTCCCCGCGCACCTCAAGGAGGACGCTCTCGCGGCCGCGCGCGCTGCGCTCGCGGCGGCGCCGCGCCGGGATCCCTGGGCTCGGCTTCTCGCGAGCCCCGCCGCGCGCCTCGCGTGGGCCGCCTCCGTCGCCGCGCTCGCCGCCGCGCACGTTCTTCTCCCGCGAGCTGGGCGGCCTGAAGCTCCGGCAGCGGCCGCGAAGTTCACGCGGCCCGATCCCGAGCTCGCCTCGATCACCCGCCTTCCCCGCATCGACGAACACGCGCTTCCCGCGCCCGAAGGAGACCGCTCATGAACCGCTCGCGCACCCGGGTTCTCGCCGCCCTCGCCGTCGTCGTCGTTCTCGCCGCCGCGCTCGGAATCCGCTGGGCGGGACTCGGATCTCCGGCGCGGCCGGCGCGGGGCCCGCTCGCCCGCTTCGACAAGCCTGTGCCGCCCGCGCGCGTTTCGCCTCCGATCCACGTCGACGTTCCGAAGGTGCCCTGCTGGTCCTGCCCCGCGAGCGAGAAGTGGCCGGTGAGGTTCCAGACGAACCTCGACCTCCTGGCGCCTCTCGGCGACGGCCCCGCGAACGCCGCGCTCTGGCTCAAGGACTTCGCGAAGCCGCAGGGAGCGCGCCTCCGGGAAGCGGAGGACGCCATGAAGCGCCGCGTCGACGGGCCCGCCGACGTCGGGCTCGTTCTGCCCCCGGACGATCCTCTCCTGAAGGAGGCCGAGCCCTGGGCCGACCAGGCGACGATGCGCTTCTATCCCGACGTCTGGGCCGCAGAAGGGGCCTCGACGCCGATCCCGAACCTCCTCGTCGCACTTTCTTTCGCAAGGTCCTGGGTGGTTCGCGCCGCCTCGAATCCCGACGCCCCCGGGGCGATCGAGGACTGCCGCCGCGCGATTCGCTGGGGACGCCTCCTCAGGCAGGAGGACGCGACGATCATCCAGGACCTCGTCGGCCTCGCGTCCGTCCGGATCGGCGCCGAACAGCTCTACACGCTCGCCGCTCGCCGCGGTGACCAACCGCTCATGCTCGCGGCTGCGATCGTGCAGGGCGAGGCGGCGCCGCAGCGATTGCGCACGGCGGAGGTCGTGACCCGCGTCGCCGTCCGGGCCCAGGGGACGGAGGCGCTCGGCGACGGAAAGGTCGACGACACGATCGGCGTCGCGAAGAACTCGCCCGACCGCCGCTTCCGGAACGAGGCGATCGTGATGCTGGGGTATGCGCGTCTCACGGGCACGGGTGCCCAGCGCGAAAAGGTCGAAACGGCCCTGGCCGAGCTGAAGGCGTCGCCCGATGCGTTCGTCGCGGGCAACGCGCGGTGGGCGTTGGAGCTTCGCCGTGAAGATCTCAAGGATCTCGGCGGTTAGGAGTCTTCAGCCGACCGCGGCGGAGTCCGTCTCGGCGGGAGCGTGGTAGAGGACCACGGAGGAGGGGCCCGTCCGGATCGCCTGCTCGAGGGCTTCGTTCGCCCGAAGGATGAGCGTCGCCGTGTCGAAGGCGTCGTCGGGGTAGACCGCGACGCCGGCGCTGAGACCGAGACGGATTCCCGCGGCGACGAGGCGCTCGTCCATTCCCTGCTGGAAGTTCTTCTGGACGGAGTGCAGGGCGCGGTGCGCCTGTACCTTGCCCGCCTCGAAGATGAGGATGTAGAAGCGGTCGTCCTCGTCGCGTGCGACGAAGTTGACCGCGCGCGTCGAGCGCACGAGCTTGGCGGCGAGCTTCGGCAGTAGCGAGTCGCCCGAGTGGGCGCCCAGCTTTCCGATGGCCTCCCGGAGCCCGTCCATGCGCAAGTGCGCGACGGCGATGGACTGGCCGTTCCGCTCGGCGCGTCGCAGCTCGGATTCGAGCCGCTTGGCGAGGGACGAGCGGTTGTAGAGGCCCGACTGACTGTCGCGCTCGGTCTGCTGCTCGATGAGCTTCATGAGGCGGGCGTTGTGGAGCGCGACCGCGGCGGCGTCCGCGAGAAGGTCGAGCCGCTCCTTCAGATCCACGGGCCAGTCGTCGCTTCCTCGCCGCGCGCCGACGGAAAGGACGCCGATGAGCTCGTCGTGATAGGTGAGGGGGACCGCGGCGGCGCGGATGAGCGGCGCGCCGGCGCCCTCGGGATTGCCCGGGAAGAACGTGGCGCCCTCACCGGGGCCGGCGATGCAGAGCATCTTGTCGAGGAAGGTCCGGACGATCGGGTGCCCCGTGTGCTCGAAGGCGACGCCGCGCCCGACTTCGTCGCCGACGTCGGCGCCCCAGCGCGTCGAGATCTTCGCGGACTTCGAGGCCGTGTCCGCATCCCAGAACTGCGCGGCATCGGCCTTCAGCAGCGTGACGGACTGCTCGCAGAGCGTCTGCTTGATGCGCTCGACGTCGAAGGTCGTCGAAAGAGAGCGGCCGACCTCGCGCAGCCGGTCCAGGAAAAGATACGACTCCCGCTCCTGCTGGAGGAGGCGGGCGGACGTGATCGCGAGCGAGACCTCGACGCCGAGCGCCTCGAAAGAACGCAGCACGTCGGATGAGAGAGCCTCGGCGCGCGCGCCCGTGACGGCGACGAGGACGCCGGCGGGAGCGCCGCGGTATGCGAGAGGCACGGCGAGAAGGCCGAGCGGAGCCGGAAGCTGCGCGATGGCGGCTCCCGTCGGCAGGAGGGAGGCGCCGTGCGGGTCCGATCCGATGTCGGTGAGCAGGAGGTGCGAGCCTTCCGTCGCAAGGTGTCCGAGAAGGGCGTTCGGGATCTCGACGGCGGCGGCGCTGCCACCCCCCTTGACGTAAGCGGCCTGCGTGCCCGGCAGCTCCCCGGCCGGGACGAGCCGGAGCGCGCAGACGTCGAAGCCGAACTGCGGGCCGAGCTCGGCGACCGTGCGCGAGGCGATCGCGGAGACGTCGGTCAGGCCGGACAGGGCCGTGTGGAGGCGGCCCACGAACGCATTGCGCTCGCCGTGCCGGCGCTCGGCATCGAGGAGCCGCGCCTTGTCCAGGGCGCCCGCCGCCAGCTTCGCGAGCTCCTGTGCGAGCCGCAGCTCCTGCGGCGTGAGGGCGAACCCTCCGCGTCGCGACATCGTGAGAAAGCCGAACACGAGATCTCCGGCGTGGAGCGGCAGGCACATGCGGAGGCGGCGCGGGGGATTGGAGCCGGGCTGGTCCTCGAACGCGGGGCCGTGCGCCGAGAGGCTGCGGCCCAGGAGCTCGTCCGCGTCGAGAGGGCGCCGCGCGGACAAGGGCCGTTCGCCGCTCGTCGACCCGCCCTGAGTGAGGATCTCCGTGACCTCTTTCGTCTCGGGATGGAATCGATACGCGGTGACGCGGTCGAACTCGAGCTCGCGCGAAAGCGAGGCCACGGTGAGCCGGATGACTTCGTCGGGGTTCAGGGAGAGGAAGGCCCCGGACGCGAGCTCGAAGAGCGCGACGGCTTCCTCGCGCCTTTTCATCAGCGTGCCGAGCGTGCGCTCGCGCTCGAGGACGTGACCGACGGTGCGCGCGAAGATGCGGACGCCTTCCTCCGCTTCGGCCTCTCCCGCGGCCATCGTTTCGAGCACGACGCCGAAGACGGCCTGGACCTGGTCCTTCACCTTCACGGGAGCTCCGTAGAACGAGAGCCCCCCCTCGCTGACCTTTTTCGGACGGCCCTGCGTGAGCACCTCGCCGAGGTGCTGGTTGAGGCGTGTCTCCGCGGCCGCCGCGACGCTGGACCGGCCGGCGCGCGTCATGGGCGGAACGCCGACGCCGGGAAGCAGAGACACGACGGGCGCATCGAAGAAGTGGAGCGCAGCGGTCAGGATTCCGCCGAGCGCCTCGTCGAGCAGCAGCCCTTCCTTGAGGGCGCCGTCGAACGCCTTCAGGAGCGGGAGGCCTGGAAAGCGGGAAAAGGAAGCCATCGGATCCGCCGCCATAATACCGCCCGCTGGAGGTACCTGATGCGCCCGGACATTGCAGCGACGGACGCTCTCGCCGACTCGCTCGCGCGGCTTCTGCCCGCGCTCGAGTCTTTCACGCGCTTCGAGGGCGCCGATCCTGCGGCGCGACGCACCCTCTGGCGCGCGGCTCTCGACGAGCCGCTGCCCGAGACCGGCTCGGGGCGCGAGGCGGTTCTCGAGGCGCTGTGCTCCCATGTCATCGCGAACGGGCTCCGGATCGGCGCTCCGGGCTTCTCGGGCTGGGTCACGAACATGCCGACGACGGTGCCGGCCGTCGCGCAGCTCGCGGGCGCGATCGCGGCGGCGCAGCGCTGGTGGGCGACGCCGGGCAACTTCCTCGAGGTCCTCGCGCTACGCTGGCTCCAACGCCTCGTCGGGCTGCCCGACCACTTCGACGGCTCCTTCACGAGCGGCGGCGCCACGGCCAACCTGCTCGGGCTCGCGGCCGCGCGCCAGCACGCGGGCGAGAGCCGCGGCTTCGATCCGAGCCTCGACGGCGTCCAGCGGCTCGTCGAGCCGCGCGTGTACGCGTCGACCGAGGTGCATCACGTCGTTCACCGCGCCTGCGGCGTTCTCGGGCTCGGCCGCCGGGCTCTGCGCATGATTCCCGTCGACGCGAAGAGGGCTCCCGACCTCTCGGCGCTCGAGCGATTTCTCGACGAGGACCTCGCGGCGGGCCGCACGCCCGTCGCCGTCGTCGCATCCGCCGGCGACGTGAACACCGGCGCCGTGGAGCCGGTCGACGAGATGCGCGAGATCGCGCACGCGCGCGGCGTCTGGCTGCACGTGGACGGCGCGTACGGCGGCTTCGGCATCCTCGACCCGCGCGTCGCAGCGCTTTACGGGGACCTCTCGGAGATCGACTCCTTCGCGGTGGACCCGCACAAATGGATGGCGGTCCCGGTGGGGTGCGGCGCCTCCTACGTGCGCGACGGCGCCTTCCTCGCGCGCGCTCTCACGCTCGAGCCGGCTGCCTACGTGGAGATGGCGCCGACCTCGACCGGCGACCTCGGCTCGCCGTTCGACGAGCGCGGCGAGGGAAACCCCGACCTTTCTCTCGACCACTCGGCGCCGTCGCGCGGCCTCACCGTGTGGGCGGCGCTGAAGGAGATGGGCGCTTCCGGCATGCGTGCGCGCGTCGTGCGCCACCACGACTGCGCGCGCCGCGTCGCCGCGCGCGTCGGCGAGCACCCCGAGCTCGAGCTCCTCGCCGAGCCCGTCCTCTCCATCTGCTGCTTCCGCGTGAAGCCGAAGGACGTGACCGAGGAAGCCGCGCTCGACGCGTTGAACGAGAAGATCCTCCTGGAGGTACGCGCGCGCGGCCGGGCGATCCCCTCGCACACGCGCGTGAACGGCCGTTTCGCGATCCGTCCGTGCTTCATCAATCCCCGCTCGACGCTCGCGGACGCCGACGCCACGGTGGACGAGGTGCTCGCGGTGGCGGGGGAGCTTGGCGCGATCGGGGCGCGCGCGCTCGGATCCGAATCCCCCCGCTAAGATAAAGAGCGTCGTCTCACGGGGAGGCTTCGATGCAGCTCGGAATGATCGGTCTCGGACGCATGGGCGGGAACATGGTGCGACGGCTGCAGCGCGGGGGCCACTCGTGCGTCGTGTACGACCGATCGCGCGCGGCCGTGGATGCGCTCGCCAAAGACGGCGCCGCCGGCTCGTCCTCGCTCGCGGAGTTCGTGAAGAAGCTCGAGAGGCCGCGCGCCGTCTGCCTCATGGTCCCGGCCGCGTTCGTGGACGCTTCGATCGCGGAGCTCGAGCCCCTTCTCGAGAAGGACGACACGATCATCGACGGTGGCAACTCGCATTACCACGACGACATCGCGCGCGCGAAGAGTCTGAAGGAACGGGGCCTGAACTACGTCGACATGGGAACGTCCGGCGGCGTCTGGGGCCTCGAGCGCGGCTATTGCCTGATGATCGGCGGGGAGACCGAGGTCGTGAAGCGGCTCGAGCCCGTCTTCTCGACTCTCGCGCCGGGCCCGGGCTCGATCGCGAGGACGCCCGG
>DATIFW010000158.1:0-8249 GCA_035455045.1 Thermoanaerobaculia bacterium
GCGGTCGCCCGTCTTCGAAGGAAAAACGAGCGAGCCCGGAAGCTTGCGTCGCTGCGCGTAGAACTCGTCGGACGTCTTGACTTTCTTCGCCTCGAGCCACTTCCCGATCGATGCGCGGGAGGCCGTGATGAGGTCCGTAACGAGGAGGTGGATCATTCCGCGGATGAGCATTGCCTGCCGCACGGTGTTGTCCTTCGCCTCGGTATAGGCGGGGCCGAGCGCGTCCACGACCGCGCGCGACACCGAGAGCGCGAGCACCTTGCCGAAGTCCACGAGCTTGAGGCCGTCCTCGAGGTCGTGCGCCTGCTGGGCGAACTCGTCGGCCCACCCCACGGCCTGGCATTCGAGGTGGCCGCCGGACGAGAGGTTCAAACCCTCGGCGTCCACGTCGGGAAACGGAAAGTCGCGGCGCCAGGTCGTGTGCTTGAGGATGCCCTCGCGCGTGTCGTTCGTGAGGTTGAGGCCCGGGTGCTCGTAGCGCTTCTCGAGGACGTCGACGACGCGGACGGACTGGTAGTTGTGCTTGAACGCCCCGACGAGCGCCGCGACCTTCGGTTCGATCGGGATCGAGGGCTCTCCGCCCGTCAGAATGCGGTTCAGCACCTTCTCGCCCGAATGTCCGAACGGCGTGTGGCCGAGATCGTGGCCGAGCGCGCAGGCCTCGGCGAGATCTTCGTTCAGGGCGAGCGCCCGGGCCATCGTGCGCGCGATCTGCGTGACCTCGAGCGTGTGCGTGAGGCGCGTCCGGTAGTGGTCGCCCTCGAACGGGATGAAGACCTGCGTCTTGTGCTTGAGCCTTCGGAACGCGCGCGAGTGGATGATGCGATCGCGGTCGCGCTGGTACTCCGTTCGGTAGTCGTACGTCTTCCCTTCCTCGGCGACCGGATACCGCCGCACGGCGCGCGACGCGCGCGAGGCGTAGATGGCGAGCCGCGCGTCTTCCTGGGCTTCGAGGTCCCTCTTCGTGAGAGCGGGAACGAGAGCCACGGCGGGAGAAGGCGCGCTCACGCTCTCGATCTTAGCCGCAGCACCTCGCCGACGAGATAGAGCGAGCCCGCGACGAGAACCGGGCCGTCTTCGCACGCCTCTTCGAGCAACGCGAGGCCCTCCGCCACGGAATCAGCGGTTTCGAGGTCCGGCCGCCCCAGGCGCGTACGCAGCGCCTCGGGCCTCTCGGCCCGCGGCGACTCGGGCGCCACGAGGACGATCCGGCGCGCGCGCGCGGCGAGCGGCTCGAAAACGGCGGGCAGGTCCTTGTCGGCGAGGCCGCCGAAGAGGAGGTCGATCCGGCCCGAGAGGCCCGTCAGGTCGAGATATTCCGAGAGCGCGGCTGCTCCCGGAGGGTTGTGGGCGCCGTCGAGAAGGAGCGGCCTCACTCCCTGGCGCTCGAGCGTCTGAAGGCGCCCGGGCCAGCGCACGGATGCGAGGCCGCGGGAGACGGCCGCCTCGTCGAGCGGCGCGACGGCGCGCGCGCCGGCGAGCGCGAGAGCGAGGTTCTGTCTCTGGTGCGCGCCCGCCAGAGGAAACGCGGCGTCCTCGGTGGGTGGAATTTCCACGAGGCGCGCCCCGATCCGCCGCGCCTCGGCATGAAGCACCGCGCGTGGGCCCTCGACGGTGCCCGCTCTCCCGAGGAGGGCCGGCTGGCCTCTTCTGAAGATTCCGGCCTTCTCGCGCGCCACGTCGTCGAGAGCGGGGCCGAGCACGTCGAGATGGTCGGCGGCGACGTTCGTCACGATCGAGACGTCGGGGGAAAGGACGTTCGTCGCGTCGAGCCGCCCTCCGATCCCGACTTCCACGATGGCTGTCCGGACGCGCGCACGCCGAAAGAGCTCGAACGCCGCGACCGTGAGGGCCTCGAAGTACGAGGGTCCCCGGAGGCCGGGGGCCGCGACGCGCGAGACGAGCAGGAGGACCTCATCGAGCGCGGCCGTAGAGACATCGCGGTCCCAGAGCCGCACGCGCTCCGTCACGGAGATGAGATGAGGCGACGTGTAGAGCCCGCAAGGGACACCGGCGGCAGTGAGGATCGCGGAAATCGTAGCCGCGGTCGAGCCCTTGCCGTTCGTTCCGCCGATGAGGATCGAAGAAAAGGAAGACTGGGGATTTCCGAGAGAGGAAAGAAGGGCGCGGGTGCGCGAAAGTCCTGGGCGAATCTTCTGCGGACCAAGAGACTCGAGCCACGCCAGACCGGATGAAGCAGCGAGCGTGCTCAAGCCACCGGCCCTTTCACCTTCTAAGAAAAACTGCGTCTCTTCAGCCGGACCATCAACCGGTTTGGAGAAGCCGCAGCACCCGGGCGACCGTCGCGCGTATGTCGGCGCGCTGCACGACGATGTCCACGAAGCCATGCTCTTGCAGGAACTCGGCCCGTTGGAAACCCTCGGGCAGGGTCTGGCGGATCGTCTGCTCGATGACGCGCGGACCCGCAAAGCCGATGAGCGATTTCGGCTCGGCGAGCGTGACGTCCCCGAGCATCGCGAAGGACGCCGTGACGCCTCCGGTCGTCGGGTCCGTGAGGACCGCGACGTACGGGACGCGGGCGGCGCCGAGGCGCGCGAGCGCCGCGGAGACTTTTCCCATCTGCATCAGGGAGAGGATTCCCTCCTGCATCCGCGCGCCGCCGGACGCCGTCACGACCACGAGCGGGAGCCGCTCGGCCAGCGCCATCTCCGCCGCGCGCGTCAGGACTTCGCCCACGACCGACCCCATCGACCCGCCCATGAAGGCGTAGTCCAGAATCGCGACGATCGCCGGGACGTCCTCGATCGTGCCCTTTGCCGTGAGGATCGCGTCCGGCCGCCCCGCCTTCGACTCGGACTCCTTCAGGCGGTCGCGGTAGCGCTTGCTGTCCTTGAACTTGAGCGGGTCGGTGGGCCTGACGTCGCCGAAGAGGGGCTGTCCGCCCGCCTCACCGAGGAGAAGCCGCAGGCGCTCGGCCGCGGGCATCCGGAAATGAAAACCGCACTTCGGGCACACGCGCAGGTTGCGCTCCACTTCCTTCACGTAGAGGGCTTCGCGACACCCCTCGCACTTCACGAAAAGACCTTCGCCCAACGACGAACTCGTCCTCGGGTCGCGGGGAGCGCGCGGAATCTTGTCCTTTCGGAACCACATGGCCAAGAATCGGGGATCTTAGCGCGCCCGCGCGGGACCGAGAGAAACGATCGGCCGTCCGCCCGCGCCCGGCGCCACGCAGGCCTCGACCCTGAAGAGAGCCGACAGGAGAGACTCCGTGAGCGTCTCGGCGAGGGGACCGGCCGCGAGCACGCGGCCGGCGGAAAGGAGCAGCGCGTCGTCGGCGCCCATCGAGGCGACGTCGAGCTCGTGCGTCGAGAAGACGACCGTGCCTCCCCGGTCCGCCTGGCGCCTCATCGCGTCGATCACCAGGAATCGGTGGCGCGGGTCGAGGTTCGCGGCCGGCTCGTCGAGGAGGAGGACCCGGGGCTCGCCGGCCAGGACCCGTGCGAGCAGGACGCGCTGACGCTCGCCGCCGCTCATCGCGCCGAGATCGGTTTCGGCGAGCGCGAGGGCGTCCATCTCGGCGAGCGCGGCCTCGACGGCCGCGTGGTCTCGTGCCGAAGGCGCGCCGAACGCAGTCCGCCACGGCGTTCGGCCCAGGAGGACGAGATCCCGGGCGCGAATCGGGAAGAGCGGCTCGAATCCCTGCGGGAGGTAGCCGAGCGCGCGCGCCGCCTCGCGCCGCGGAATCCCGGACAGGAGACGCCCGCCGAGGCGGACGGTCCCGCGCCGCGCGGGCACGATGCCCGCGAGCGCCTTCAGGAGCGTCGACTTTCCCGCGCCGTTCTCACCGAGCAGCGCGGTAACGCGGCCCGCGTCGAAGGTCCGCGTCACGTCCGAAAGGACGTCGCTCGCGCCGTACCCCGCGGCGAGCGCCTCGGCGAGGAGCAGCCCGGTCATGGCCTCGCCCTCAGGAGCAGGAGAAAAGCCGGAGCTCCGAGGAGGGCGGTGATGGCGCCCACCGAGATCTCCGCGGGAGCGAAGAGCGACCGCGCGGCGACATCCGACAGGACCAGAAGGAGAGCGCCGCCGAGGAAGGAGAGGAGAAGCAGTGCGCGGTGCGAGCGCGTGACGCGGCGCACGGCGTGCGGCACGAGGAGCCCCACGAACCCGATGATTCCGGCGTACGCCACGGCCGCCGCGGCGAGGAGCGAGGCGGCCAGGTAGGCCGTGCGCTTGGCGGTCTCGACACGGATGCCGAGCGTCGCGGCGGTTTCTTCGCCGAGGGAGAGCGCATCGAACGCGCGGGCGAGCGGCAGGAGGAGCGCGAGGCCGAGCGCCGCGTAGACGGACAGGGCGAGGACGGCGCCCGGAGACGCCCCCGCGAGCGAGCCGAGCATCCAGAAGACGAACGTCCGCGAGCGCGACGTGTCGCCGAAGGAGAGCAGGAACAGGAGCACGGCCGAGGCGAGCGCGTTCACGACGACCCCCGAAAGAAGCAGCCGCCCGCGGTCGAGCCGGCCTCCGGAGGAGGCGCCCAGTCCCACGACGAGAACCGCCGCGAGGGCGCCGAGAAACGCGGCGAGGGGCAATGCCAGGGAGCCGAGGACGCCCGAGCTCGCTCCCGCCGAGGCTCCGAGGCCCAGGAGCGACCCCACGAGCGTGCCACACGCGGCGCCCCCGGAGACGCCGAGGAGATAGGGGTCCGCGAGAGGGTTGCCGAGCAGCGCCTGCAGGGCCGCGCCCGAGAGCGCGAGGGCGCCGCCCACGAGAATCGCGAGGAGCGCCCGCGGGAGCCGGAGGTCGCGCACGATGGAGACGGTCTCGACGTCTCCGTCGCCGAAGAGCGCCCGGAGGACGGCGCCGGGGGCGAGCGGGACGCTCCCGATGAGGAGCGACGCGAGGAGCGCGGCGGCGAGGACACCGAAAAGCGCGATTCCCCAGACGAGCGCCGGGCGGCTCGGCATCACGGCACGTTGACCGCCGCGAGGCGCTCGAGCGCCTCGACGAGGCGTGGGCCCGGCCGCTCGAGAAGGCTCCCCGGCACGACGACGACACGGCCGGCGTTTACCGCCTTGACGAGTCGCCAGCGCGGGTCGCGGAATGCCTGCGCGAACGCCCCGGCGTTCTCGGGACTCTCGGGGCGAATCACGAGATCGGGATTCCACGCGGCAAGCGTCTCGAACGAGACGCGCGGCCAATCGCCCGCGGACTCCGGCACCACGTTCGTGAACCCCGCGCGCCTGACGACGTCGCCGACGAACGTGCGCGCGCCCGCCGCGACGGGCGGATCCGGCCAGATCAGGGCGAGAGCTCTTCGGTGTGGACGCGCGCGCCCGAGAGCTTCCGCCGCGGCAATCCGTTTCGCGAGCCCCTGGACGAGGGCCCGGGCGCGTTCGTCCTCGCCGAGCGCGTGCCCCACGCGGGTCACGTCCTCGAGAACGCCCGCGAGCGTCGTCCCGTTCGTCACGACGACCGTCATCCCGAGAGCGCCGAGCTTCTCGTATGCGGCGCGATCGGTCCCGTCCTTCGAGACGACGACGAGATCCGGAGCGAGGGAGACGACGCGCTCGAGATCCGGTGCGAAGCCTCCGACGCGCGTTCTTCCCGCCGCTTCAGGGAGATCGTCGACGAAATCGGGAACGCCGACGACGCGCGAGGCGGCCTCGAGTGAAAACAGAATCTCGGCCGCGGAAGGAGCGAGCGCGACGACGCGCCGGGGCGGGGTCGGAGACCGGGTCGGGGCCGGAGGAGCGAAAAGCGCGAGACCGAGAGAGAGAAGACCGAAGACGCGGCTCAGGGTTCCTCGGCTTCCTCGAGGTCGTTCGGAATTCCGAGCCTGAGGCACGCCGCTCCGTACATCTGACGCGCTGCCTTTTGCGCGTTCTGAAGGTCCGCGAGCCGTTCCTTGACCTTCGCGAGCTCTGCCTGGATCTCCGACTCGAGCTGGTCGATCTCGAGCTTCGTCACCTTGAGCGTGTTCTCGTAGAACTTTCTCTGTTCGTCGGAAAGGCTCATGCGTTCTCCTCGAAATTCCCTTTCGACCGGATCAGGGCTTCACGGTGATCGGGAAAGTCTTCCACATCTTCACCTTCACCCCGTCCTTCGTCGCGGGCTGGATTGTCGCACCCTTCAACGAGCGTACCGCGGCCTCGTCGACGAACCTGTAGCTCGACGGCTTGATGACGCGCACTTCCTGGACGACCCCGCGCTCGTCCACGAGCGCCATGAGGAACGGCGTTCCGATGGAGCCGTCGGTCGAACGCTTGATCTGTCGCGCCTGCGGCGGGAGATTGCCCATGCTGCCGAGCCGCACGAGCCGCGGCTCGGTGACCCCCTCGCCGGGGCCCACGAGGTCGCCTTCCGAAACCGGAGTGCTGGATGGGGCGGGGATCACGGGCGCCTTCTCAGGGACGGAAACCTCGACGGGCGGAGGCAGCGTGGGCTTCGGGGCCGCCTCGACAGGGGCCTCGGCGGGCCGCACCTCCGGAGCGTGCACGACCGTCGCGGTGGACGGCTCGACGCTACTCGGCGCCGGCACCGACGCGGTACCGGTGTCGCTCGGGCGCGGAGGCTCGGCGGGCTTCACGGGCGCGAGCCCGACGACGGCCGGGGCTTGCGCCGGCGCCGTCGCGGGCTTCCCCGCCGTCGCGAGCTGCTTGGCGGCCGCATCACGCAGCGTCTTTTCGCGCTCGGCGGCGAGACGACGCGCCTCCGCTTCGACTGCCTTCGGGTCGACGATCTTCGCCGGCTCGGGCAGAGGGAGAGCGGGCGAGGGAGCGGCGGAGGCAGCCGTGGATGCGCTCGTCGCCGGAACCTCCGGATTCGGCGTGGGGGCGGCGACGGGCGGCTTCGCGCCGAACCAGCGGTCCTTCGTCAGGAAGAGCGCGCCGAGAACGAGCACCGCCGCCGCGATGCCGATTCCGGCGACGAGGCCGGCGCGGCTTTTCCTCGACTCGCCCGCGGTAGGCAACGCGGACGGGGCCGAGCTCTCCCCCAGTGCGCGGCGGACCGCCGGCGCCGGAAGCGGCGCGGGGGCCGGAAAAGACGGCCGCGTGGCCTCGCCCGAAGCCTTCGCGATCACGAGGCCCTTCCCCTTCTTCGGAGCGGCCTCCGAAGCGGAGGCCGGCGGCGGGGTGGGACGGGGCATGTCGCGGGCCGCGTCGAAGGCCGCTTCGATCTCCTCGTCGGACGCCTGGTGCGCCTCGAGGAGGCGATGCATGTAAATCGCGAGGTCGGCCGGGCCGGGCGACGGCTGGTACGTGTAGAGCACCGCGTGCAGGTCCTTCTCGAACTCCGATGCGTTCTGATAGCGCTCCTGGGGATTCTTCGCGAGCGCCTTGAGGACGATCTGATCCACCCGTTTCGGGACCTCGACGCCCCGGGACGTGGGAGGTGCGACCTCGCCCTCACGAACGCTCTCGAGAACGGACATGTCGGTGTCGCCCTCGAAGAGAGGCGCTCCCGTCAGCATCTCGTAGAGAACCGAACCGAGAGAGAAGATGTCGCTCCGGCGGTCGAGCCTCTTGCCCCACGCCTGCTCGGGCGACATGTACTGCAGCTTCCCCTTCAGCGCGCCCGACATCGTCGTCGACACCTTGCTCGCGGCCTTCGCGATGCCGAAGTCGCAGAGTTTGATGTCGCCTTCGTCGCTGATGAGGATGTTCTGCGGCGAGACGTCGCGGTGCACGAGGTTGAGCTCGGTGCCGTCCGGGGCCGGCCGGCGGTGCGCGTAGTCGAGCGCGTTCGCGATCTTCGCGGCAATGAAGAGCGCGAGCTCGGCGGGCAGCGGGAAGCCCCTCTCCTTTCCGAGCTTCAGGAGGGTGCGCAGGTCCTTGCCCTCGACGTACTCCATGGCGATGTAGTGCCAGGCGTCGACCTTCCCGAGATCGTAGATGTGCGTGATGTTGTTGTGGTTGAGCTGGGCCGCGAGCTTCGCCTCGTCGACGAACATCGTCACGAATTCGGCGTTCGTCGCCATGTGCGGCACGATGCGCTTGATCGCGACGATCTTCTCGAAGCCCTGCTCGCCTCTCATCCGCGCCTTGTAGACCTCGGCCATGCCGCCTGCGCCGATCTTCTCGAGGAGCTGGTAGCGCCCGAACGCACCCGGCGAGGAGGCGGGACGCCCTGCGACGACGGGACGCGTCGCGTCGCTTGGCCGCTTCATCGGCGGAGGCGCGGGCGGAACGGGCGGCGGGACCGGGGACACCTTCGTCCGGAGCGTCTCGCCCGAGACCTCGCGCGAGACCTCCCTCGGGCGCGCAGGCGGCGCGGCCGCGACGGTCTTC
>DATIFW010000159.1:0-20546 GCA_035455045.1 Thermoanaerobaculia bacterium
AACTCCTTGGCCTCGCGGCGGGTGCGCTTGAGCCGGCGCACCTGATCACGCGTTCGCTCGCCTTGTACCGCCTTGGCCGCCGTCGATGCCATTCGTTCCGTCCGGTTCTCCACGAGCTAGGACTCGACCTTGAGGACCGCGAGGAAGGCTTCCTGGGGCAGCTCCACGCGGCCCACTTTCTTCATGCGCCGCTTGCCCTCTTTCTGCTTCTCGAGGAGCTTCTTCTTGCGCGTGATGTCGCCGCCGTAGCATTTCGCGAGGACGTTCTTGCGCATCGCCTTCACCGTCGAGCGCGCGAGGATCTTCGACCCGATCGCCGCCTGGATGACGACCTCGAACATCTGCTGCGGGATCATCTCCTTCATCTTCTCGACGAGCGCGCGGCCCTTCGCCTGCGCCTTGCTGCGATGCACGATGAACGCGAGCGCGTCCACAGGCTCGCCGTTGATGAGGATGTCGAGCTTCACGAGGTCGCCGGGCCGGTAGTCGATGAGCTGGTAGTCGAAGGAGGCGTAGCCCTTCGAGAGCGACTTGAGCTTGTCGTAGAAGTCGAGGATGACCTCGTTCAGGGGCAGCTCGTACTTGAGGACGGCCCGCTGCGTGCCCGCGTATCCGAGCGAGACCTGCGTGCCGCGCCTGTCCTCGGCGAGGGCGAGGATCCCGCCGAGGAACTCGTCCTTCGTGATAATCGTCGCGAGGATGTAGGGCTCCTCGATCTCGTCGATGAGCTGCACCTCCGGGAGCTTGACCGGATTCGAGATCTCGAGCTCCTGGCCGCGCGTCGTCCTCACCTTGTACGGCACGGAGGGCGCCGTCGTGATGAGCGAGAGGTCGAACTCGCGCTCGAGGCGCTCCTGGACGATCTCCATGTGGAGGAGGCCGAGGTACCCGCAGCGAAAGCCGAAGCCGAGCGCCGTCGACGATTCGGGCTCGAACGTGAAGGACGCGTCGTTGAGGCGGAGCTTCTCCATCGCGTCCCTGAGGTTCTCGTAGGCGTCGGTTTCCGTCGGGAAGATCGAGGCGAAGACCATCGGCTTGACGTCCAGGAAGCCGGGCAGCGCCTCGGCGGTGGGTCGTTCGGCCTCGGTGACGGTGTCGCCGATCTTCGCGGCGTGGAGGTCCTTGATGCCTGCGATGACGTAGCCGACCTCGCCCACGGAAAGCTCGGGCACGACCTGCTGTTTCGGGTTGAAGATCCCGACCTCCTGGACCTCGCCGCCGAAACCGGTGCCCATCATCCGGATCTTCATCCCGGGCTTCAGCCGGCCCTCCCGTACGCGGACGAGGCACGTGACGCCGCGGTAGAGGTCGAACCACGAGTCGAAGAGCAGCGCCTTGAGCGGAGCGTCCGGATCGCCCTTCGGAGCGGGCACCGAGTGGACGATCTCCTCGAGGAGGTCGCGCACGCCCGTGCCGACCTTGCCCGACGTCAGCACGGCATGCCGCGCGGGAATCCCGATGATCTCCTCGATCTGCTCGCGCGCCATCTCGGGGACCGCGGACGGCAGGTCGATCTTGTTGATGCACGGGACGATCGTGAGGTCGTTGTGGATCGCGAGGTAGGCGTTCGCGAGCGTCTGCGCCTCGACGCCCTGCGTCGCGTCCACGACGAGCACGGCCGCTTCGCACGCCGCGAGCGAGCGCGAGACCTCGTACGTGAAATCCACGTGTCCGGGCGTGTCGATGAGGTTCAGGACGTAGTCCGTCCCGTCCTCGGCCCTGTATTTCAGCGTGACCGAGCGCGCCTTGATCGTGATGCCGCGCTCCTTCTCGATCGGGTTGTCGTCGAGCACTTGCTGGGTCATTTCGCGCGCGGTCAGAGCGCCCGTGATCTCGAGGATCCGGTCGGACAGCGTCGTCTTCCCATGGTCGATGTGGGCGACGATCGAGAAATTGCGGATGCGCGAGGGGTCGGTCATGGCTCCTGGTGACTAAGGTGACGCGCGGCCGGACGGCCTGGCGCGAGCCCTTTATCTTAGCGTCTCTAGCGGCCAGCGCGAGCGCGCGACCGCGCCGAGTCCCTCGCCGGTGCGCCCCGAACGGAGCCTCAGGAGCCCCGCGAACGCGACCATCACGCCATTGTCGCCGGTGAGAGCCCGAGGCGCGAGCCGGACGTCCACGCCGCGCGCGCGTCCCCAGACCGGAATGCGCTCTCTCACGAGCGTGTTCGCCGCGACGCCTCCCGACACGGTGAGGCGCTCGAGGCGCCGGGCCTCGTGAAGTCGCGACAGCCGATGCAGAAGCTGCGCGACGATCGCCTCTTCCACGTCGGCCATCAAGTCGCAGAGCGCGCCCGGAGCCTCCTCCTCGCGGAGTGTCGGGCCGGCGGCGAATCCGGACACCGGGACGCGGCCCAGCTCGACGAGTCGCTCTCGCGCGGCGGTCTTCAGGCCCGAGAAGCTGAAATCGGGCGAGCCGTCCTTGAAATGCGGCACCGGAAAGGGACGGGCGGCGCGCCCTCTCCGCGCGAGGCGGTCCACGGCCGGACCGCCCGGATAGCCGAGCCCCGCCATCTTCGCGACCTTGTCGAAGGCCTCGCCGGCCGCGTCGTCGCGCGTCCGCGCGAGGCGCTCGATCCGGTCTCGTTCGAACGAAAAGACGTGCGTGTGGCCGCCCGAGATCACGAGCGCCGTGAACGTCTCCGGCGGCGGGACGGCCGGCCCCCCCGCGCCGTCGAGAAAAGGCGAGAGCGCGTGCCCCTCGATGTGGTTCACGGGAACGAACGGCACCGAGAGCCCGAGCGCGAGGCCCTTTCCTTCCGAGAGGCCGACGAGCAGGGCGCCGACGAGCCCGGGGCCGGCCGTCGCCGCGACCGCCGTCACGTCGGCGAGGCTCGCGCCGGCGTCCGCGAGCGCCCCGTCGAGAAGGGGAGGGAGGTTCTGAAGATGAGCGCGGGCAGCGATCTCGGGCACGACGCCGCCGAAGCGGCGATGCGCCTCCTCCTGCGACGACACCCGCGAGGCGCGGGCGCCGCCCGCACCGTCGAGAAGCGCGACGGCGGTCTCGTCGCAGGACGTCTCGAGGCCGAGGACGAGCGCCTCGTTCTCCTTCATCGCGAGAGGAGCCGTTGGAGCGCGTCCGCGTGCGGTGGAGAGGAGATTCCACGCTCCGTGACGATCGCGTCGACGAGACGCGCGGGGGTCACGTCGAAGGCGGGATAGAGCGCGGACACGCCGTCGGGTGCAAGGGACACGGAGCTTCCGTCCGGCAGCGGCAGCGACACCACTTCCGACGCGGGGCGCTCCTCGATCGGAATCGACGCGCCGTCCGCCGTCGCGAGGTCGATCGTCGTCGTCGGGGCGGCGACGACGAACGGGATCCCGTGCGCGCAACACGCGAGCGCGAGGCCGTACGTCCCGACCTTGTTCGCGACGTCGCCGTTCGCGGCGATGCGGTCGGCGCCCACGACGACTCCCTGGACCCGGCCGCGGGCGATCAGCGAAGCCGCCGCGACGTCCGGAAGGAGTGTCACGTCGAGCCCATCGACCTTGAGCTCCCATGCCGTGAGGCGCGCACCCTGCAGGAACGGCCGTGTCTCGTCCGCGAAGATCGCGAGCGACCCTTCGGCGGCGAGCACACGCACGATGCCGAGCGCGGTTCCGATGCCCGCCGTCGCGAGCGCTCCGGCGTTGCAGTGCGTGAGGATCGCCGGCACGCCGGAGGCGCCCCCCCACCGGGCCTGAAGCCAGGCCGCGCCGCGGCGGCCGATCGAGAGGCACGCGAGGCGGTCCTCCTCGGCGATCCGGCCCGCCTCCTCCTCGAGGCGGAGGACCCTCTCGGCGGCGAGGGCCCCCGACGACGCCTCGAAAACGACGCGCATCCGGCCGACGGCCCAGGCGAGGTTCACGGCGGTCGGTCGCGCCGCCACGAGTCTTCCGACGCCGATTTGGAAAGCGACATCGAGATCGTCGGGCACGCGAGCGGCCACGCGGCGCGCCTCGGCGCACAGGCCGTAGGCGGCGGCGACGCCGATCAGCGGCGCTCCCCTCACCGCGAGGCCGCGAATGGCCTCGGCCGTCTGGGCGGCGCTCTCGCACTCGAGGAAGACCTCCTCGTGCGGAAGGCGGCGCTGGTCCAGGAGGCGCAGCCGCCCGGATGCGTACGTGTACGGCGTGACCCGCGTCGCGGGCCCGGCTTCCAAGGTCACGGACGAGACTATAGAGGTCCCGGCGCATAAGATCGCACGCGCGACCTTCCGACAGGAGAACGTCATGGCCGACCTTCCGCGTTCGATCCGCGATCTCGACCTCGACGGCAAGCGCGTCTTCGTGCGTGTCGACTTCAACGTGCCGCTTCTGGACGGAGTCGTGCGCGACGACACGCGCGTCGTCGAGGCCCTGCCCACCCTCCACCTCGCCCGCGAGCGCGGCGCCCGGCTCGTCCTCGCCTCGCATCTCGGCAAGGCCAAGGGGGCGCCCGATCCGAAGTACTCGCTCGCGCCGGTGGCGCGCACGCTCGAGGCGCGCCTCGGCACCCCCGTCGCGTTCGCGCACGACTGCATCGGGGAGGAGGCGGAGAAAGCCGTCGCACTGCTTGCGCCCGGCGGGACCGTCGTCCTCGAGAACCTGCGCTTTCACGCCGGAGAGGAGGGCAACGACCCGGCGTTCTGCCAGAAGCTCGCGGCCCTCGCCGACGTCTACGTGAACGACGCGTTCGGTACGGCCCACCGTGCGCACGCCTCGACGGCCGGAATGGCCGCGCTCTTCTCGCGGGAGAGGCGCGGCATCGGCCTCCTCATGGAGAAGGAGCTGAAGGCGCTCGCGAAGGTCGTGACCGAGATCGAGCGGCCGTTCGCGGCGATCCTCGGCGGAGCGAAGATCCTCGGCAAGCTCGCCGCCCTGAAGACGCTCGTCGAGAAGGCCGACGTCCTTCTCGTCGGCGGAGGCATGGCGAATCACTTCGTGGCGGCGCTCGGTCTCCCCGTGGGCGGGTCGCTCCTCGAGAAGGAGGGCATTCCCGTCGCCCGGCAGATCCTCGAGCGATGCAAGGAGCGCGGCGTCGCGCTCGTCCTACCCTCCGATTTCGTCGTCGCGCCTTCCCTCGAGAAGGCGGGAGAGGCGAGAACAGTGGCCATGAACGCGATCCCCCAGAACGCGGCGGCCTTCGACATCGGAGACAAGACCGTCGAGATGTTCCGCCGCATGACGGGAAACGCGAAGACCATCTTCTGGAACGGGCCCATGGGCGTCTTCGAGACGAAGCCGTTCGGGAAGGGCACGCTCGCCGTCGCGAGGATCCTCGCGGAATCGGCCGCCTTCACCGTGGTGGGCGGCGGCGAGAGCGTCGAGGCCGTGAAGCAAGCCGGGCTCGCCGCCAAGATCTCGCACGTGTCGACGGGCGGGGGCGCCTCGCTCGATCTCGTCGCCGGCGTGGCGCTGCCCGGAGTGGAAGCGCTGCGTTGAGAGCGCGCCGACGCCTCTTCGTCGCGAACTGGAAAATGACCCGAACGCCTTCGGCGGCGGGGGAGCTGGCCCGCGCGATCGCCGAAATCGCGCGGCCCGTCGACGTGGACGTCGCGATCGCCCCGTCGTTCCCCGCGCTCGACCGCGTCCGCGCGGCGCTTCTCGGAAGCGGGATCGCGCTCGCCGCCCAGGACGTGCACGGCGAGCGCGAGGGGGCCTTCACGGGCGAAGTGTCCGCCGCGATGCTGAAGGACGCCGGCGTCACCCTCGTGCTCGTGGGCCACAGCGAAAGGCGCCGCCTGAGGGGCGAGCGCGAGACGGACTTCGCCCGGAAGATGGCGCGGCTCGCCGAGGAAGGTCTCGCGCCGCTCTACTGCGTCGGCGAGACGCGGAAAGAGCGAGAGGAGGGACGCACGCGAGACGTGCTTCGGATGCAGCTCGGCGCGCTCGACGGGTTCGCTGCGCCTCCGCCCGGTCTCACGCTCGCCTACGAGCCCGTGTGGGCCATCGGGACGGGGCTCGCGGCGACGCCAGAGATGGCCGCGGACGCCCACGCCGATCTCCGGGCGGAGCTCGCCGCCCGCTTCGGCGCGCAGGCCGCTCTCTCGACGCGGATTCTCTACGGCGGCTCCCTTTCGCCGGCGAGCGCGCCGGGACTCTTCGCGAAGGCCGACGTGGACGGCGGCCTCGTGGGGGGCGCATCGCTGTCCGTGCCCGACACGACGGCTCTCCTCGCCATGGCGGCCGCCTCTCGCGCCTGACCGGCGATTCCGCTATCATCTTCGGCCCCCCGGGCTCGCCCCGGGGTTTCGGAGCAACACCGCGATGATCTACGTCCTCGTCCCCATCTACGTCATCGTCTGCGTCTTCCTCGTCCTCGTCGTCCTTCTCCAGCAGGGCAGGGGCGCGGATGTGTCCGCCGCCTTCGGCGCTTCTTCCTCGCAGACGACGTTCGGCGCGCGCGGCGCCACGACGCTTCTCGAGAAGATCACGACCTGGTCGTTCGTGGCCTTCTCGATCCTGGCGGTCGTCATCTCGTTGATCCAGGCCCGGCCGAGGTCCTCGGTTCTCGCCAGGGCGAAGTCCGCAGCTCCTGCCAAGGCCGCCGTTCCGGTGCCGGCCCCCGCCTCAGCCGCCGTTCCCGCCTCTCCGGGCGGCACGGCCCCGGCGTTCCCGGCGCCTGCGGCTCCGGCCACGAAATAGTTTTCGGTTAGAATCCCCGTCCCTCGCGGCACCGTGCCCTGGTGGCGGAATTGGTAGACGCGCACGTTTGAGGGGCGTGTGGAGCAATCCGTGCCAGTTCGAGTCTGGCCCAGGGCACCACTTCTTCCTTCCGCCCGCGGCCGCCTACTTCTTCGCCGCCGCCGCGTCCGCCACGTAGAGCCGCACGTCCCCGTTCACCGTCTCGACGGCGAGGCTCTCCCGGCCGCCGTTGATCGCGCCGCGGGCCTCCTTCGGGCCCCACTTGCCCTCGACCGTGACTTCCGGAAACTGCGACTGGATGCGGCCGTTCGTCGTCTGGAGCGTGCAGCGGATCGAGGACTCGCGCGCGCACGTGACGGTGACCGAGCCGTTGACGGTTTCGAGACTCGCCTGGCGCATGGAACCGGCGAAGGACACCTCGACCGAGCCGTTGACGGTGTTCACCTTCAGCGGCCCGTCCTGGCCTTCCACGTGGACCCCGCCGTTCACGGTCGACAGGACGAGGTCGCCCGCGCGGTTCGAGGCGGCGAGGCGGCCATTGACCGTCTCGGCCTCGAGCGCGAGCGCCGCGGGCAGGGTGATCTGGTACGCCACGTCCGCCGAGCTGGGGCGCCCGAAGATCGACCACTGGAAGAAGCGTCCGCGCTTCGGGAGGATCGACTCCACTTCGATGAGGCTTCCGGACTTCGTCACCCGGATCTCGGTCTCCTTGAGGAGATCGGAGTCAGAGGACGACTTCACTTTCTTGACCGCGACGACATGGAGCTGGTCGCCGCCCGAATCGATCTGGATCGGACCGTTCACGTTCTGAACCCTGACTTTCCGGATCCCGGCGAGGTCGTACCTTTTCTCGAACCGCTCCTGCGTCGCATCCTCGGCCTTGAGGCCCGAAGAGAAGAGAACGGATAGAGCGGCCAGGACCGGGATCAACCGGCTCTTCCGGGTGTGGAGGGGCGCTGGACTCTCGAACATTCGGTGCTCCCACATTAGAGAACGGCGATCCCCGGTCGAAAGTTTCGCCGGCGAGGTCCTCAGGCTTCGACGAGGAGCGTTCCGGCGGCCCGGTCGCCTGGCCGCCTCCCGTCTGGGCGGCGCAGAAGTGATGTCAGCTCAATGAGATTCCAGCCTGGGATGAGGAGCGGGAAGTTGCGTTGGAGGGACTGGAGAGGGCCTGCTTTGGCCCCGCCCTGGAGAATGAGGCGCAACCCGAAGAGCTTCTTTCCGGGGCTTCCGCCTCCGGCATCGCGGAAAAGGAAGAGGCCGAGGGCCAGGGCCTGGGCGGCCCGGAAGCCGTCGTCGAGACCCGCCGGCGCCTCCCGAGAGGGCGCGCGGACGCAGAAGACGATGGCCGACGCGAGGAGGAGCGGAATTCCCGCCACGAGAATCAGATCCACGCCGAACGCGGCAGCGCGCATCCAGAGCCGCTCCCTGGGCGGCGTCCCGAGCGGGACCGGCCCGGTTTCGAACGGCCTCTCGTACGATGTGCGCACGTGGTTCCCAGACGAGACGCCCTCGCGTTCCTCCGCCGATTCGTCCCCGCGCCGAAAGTGGAGCTTCACCTGCACCTCGAGGGAGCCGTCCGGGCGGCCGCTCTCGTCCGCCTTTCGTCCCGCTCTTGCGACTCTATCTTCCCCGATCTCGCGGCCGTTCGCGCGCGCCGCCGCGCTCTCTCCTCGAAGGAGGACTTCTTCGACTTCTACCGCGACGTCTGCAGGCTGCTTCGGAGCCCGGCAGACTATGCGCTCGTCGCGCGGGGGCTCGTCTCCCGCCTCGTCCTGGAAAACGTCCGGTGGGCCGAGGTCACGGTCTCGCCTGCGGTCGTGGAGAAGATCGGGCTGGACTGGTTCGACGTCCGCGATGCGCTCGAGGGCGTCTTCGAACGGCACGAGAGAAAAGGCCGCGGGCGTATTCGCATCCTCCTCGATCTCGTGCGCCACTGGGGCCCCGAGTCCGCCGCGCGCGTCCTCGATCTTCACGGCGAGCGGCCCTGGAGGCGCGTGGTGGGCTTCGGCCTCGGCGGGGACGAAACGGCCCTCCCCGCGCGTGATTTCAGGGCGGTGTACCGGCGGGGACGGAAGGCCGGCCTCCTTCCGGTCGTCCACGCGGGGGAATGGGCAGGGCCGGAATCGGTCGCCGACGCCCTGCGCTTTCTCGAGCCGGTGCGGATCGCGCACGGCATCCGGGCGGTCGAGGATCCCGCTCTCCTGAAGGCGCTCGTGAAGCAAGGCGTCTTCTGCGACGTCTGCCCGACGTCGAACCTGAGGACGGGGGCCGTCTCGCGCGGTGAGGCCCACCCGCTCCGCCGGATGCTCCTCGCCGGCGTTCCGGTGACGCTCTCGACGGATGATCCCGGCCTTTTCGGCACCACGCTCGCGGGCGAGTACCGCCGCGCCGCTTCGTGGGGCGCGACCGGGGCCGAGCTGTCACGCTGCGAAGCCTCCGCGCGTCAGGCGGCGGCGAGAACGCGCTCGTACAGCGCGAGATAGCGCGAGACCATCGTGTCCGCGTTGAAGAGGCGGATCGCGCGCGCGCGCGCGATCCGGGACATCGCCGCGTAACGCCCCTCGTCGAGCAGGAGGTCCGCGCCGTCCTCCGCGAGGCCCGCGACGTCTCCGACCTCGCGGAGAAAGCCCGTTTCGCCGTGCACGATGACCTCCGGCAGCCCGCCCACGGCATAGCCGAGCACCGGGACGCCGCACGCCTGCGCCTCGAGGGCCGAAAGCCCGAAGGACTCCGAGTTGGACGGCAGGAGGTAGAGGTCTGCGGCGGGCATCACGGCCTCGAGCGCCGGCATGTTCCCGAGGAACGACACCCAGCGCGCGATGCCCCTCTCGCGGCAGAGCGCCTCGGCGGCCGGGCGATCGGGACCGTCGCCGATCATGACGAGCGTCGCGGGGATGCGCTGCCTCAGGCGGTCGAAGATCTCGACGACGTCCAGGACGCGTTTCACGGGCCGGAAATTCGAGACGTGCATGAGGACTTTCCGGCCTTCGGGAACGAACCGGCAGGCGAGCCTCGTCGATTCCGGCGTCCAGCGCTCGGGGTCGATGAAATTCGGCACGACCTCGATCTCCTTCTTCGGCTGGAAGACCTCGATCGTGACTTTCCTGAGGTGCTCGGAGACCGCGGTGACGACGTCGGACTTCTCGATCGAGAAGCGCGTGATCGGCAGGTACGAGCGGTCCTGTCCGACGATCGTCACGTCCGTCCCGTGCAGGGTCGTCACGAGGCCGAGGCGCCGCGGAGCGAGCATCTCGCGCGCGAGATGGGCCGAGACCGCGTGCGGAAGCGCGTAGTGGACGTGAATGAGATCGAGGCCCTCGTGCGTCGCCACGTCGCCCATGCGCGTCGCGAGGGCGAGGTCGTAAGGCGCGTACTGGAAGAGCGGATAGGACGGGACCGTCACCTCGTGATACGTGACGCGGTCGAGGAAGACGTTCAGGCGCGACGGCATCGCGTACGTGATGAAGTGCACGTCGTGCCCGCGCCGCGCGAGCTCGTGCCCGAGCTCGGTCGCGACGACGCCCGACCCGCCGAACGTCGGGTAGCACGTGATGCCGATCTTCACGTTCTCTTCCCGCCCTCGTATCCACGAAACGCCGCAACCGGGTCCGCGAGCGTCGGAGGCGCGTTCGAGACGAAGCCTTCCGCGTAATCCACGTTCGCGATCCTCCCGAGCGCCCGCGCGCGGGCCTCGATCCCGTCGAAGAAACCCTTCGAGGAGACATACGTCTCCGGCTCGCCGGAGTTCGGGTCGTGAAACTGGCTGCGGTACGCGCGAAGGGCCGCCATCTTCGTCGCGAACGTGGCGGAGACGTCCACGAGAAACGTCGGCATCACGAGAACGTAGGTCGCATAGAAGAGAACCTGGTCGGGGCGGTGGCGTTCGAGACCGGTCTCGAGCTTCGCGAGACCTGCGTACCAGGCGGCCTCCGGCACGAGGCGGCCCGCGCGCGCGTGATCCGGATGGCGATCCGAGGGAAGAGGCGCCAGGACGACGCGTGGCCGCGCGCGGCGCACCGCCTCGACGACCAGGAGCTCGGCCGCGCGGTCCGTCCTCAGGCCGCCGTCTCCGAGATCGAGCGTCTCGCGGAAGCGCGCTCCGAGGATCCGCGCGGCCTCGGCCGCCTCGCGGGCCCGGATCTCCGGCGTGCCGCGGGTCGCCATCTCGCCGCGCGTGAGGTCCACGATCCCGAAGCTCAGCCCGCTCGGCGAAAGAGAGGCCAGCGTCCCGCCGCAGCCGAGCTCGGCATCGTCGGGATGCGGCGAGAAGACGAGCACGTCGACCGGCTCCACGTTCACAGGGGAATCACCTGCAGCCCCGGGTCGTTCCAGACGAGCTCCCTTCGGAGCGCGCCCACGACCGCCTCGCGGCCGAACTTTAGGACGTACGGCAGGGCCGAGTACGCGCGCTCGGCGAGGATGCCACCGGGCAGAATCTCTTCCGCGAGCCTCCTGACCTGCACCGCCGTCCGCTCGTCGGAACGCCCCGCCGCGGCGGCGGCCTTCTCGACGAGCTTGTCGAACGCGAAGCTCGTCTTCTCGCGCGTCGTCTGGATCCCCTTCTTGAGGGCCGGGTCGAAGGCCAGGAGCGCCGGCTCTTCGGCGTCGAGCGCGTGGATCGCATTCTCGCGGATGGCCGCGAGACGCTCCAGGAGCGGCCCCGCCTCTCCGGCACCTTTCTTCCGGAGCATCGCCTCTTCGCCCTCGAGAACGTCCGCCACGGAAAGGCCGAGTTTCGAGAGAACGCGCGCCGTGGCGGCCGGCACGAGCGCCACGAGGGGTCTCGGAACCGTCACGGGCGGGACGATTCCGGCCCACGAGAAGAGCGGCCAGGCCTGGGCCCAGTACGCGATCTCGGCCGGGCCCAGAATCGTCGCGGCGATCGGAAAGAGGACGGAGGCGGCGAGCGGGCGCGAGAGCGCCGAGAAGGACGGGAGCCAGGCGCCGCTCTCGAAATGCTCGACGACCTCCTCGGCGGAGAAAGTTCCCTCGAGTCCTTTGACCGAAAGCTTTGAGCCCGTCTCGAGAAGTAGGAGTCGGTCGGCGCCCACGCGCGCGAAGAGCGGCAGGGCGGCGGGGTCGGATCTGACCTGGAGCGGGTGGCCTCCGGCCTCGAGCGCCGCGTCGCGGTCCTGAAGGAGCTTCTTCACCTCGGCCCTTTCGCGCACGAGTCGACACGCGAGCGGCACGAGGGCCGGCTTGTCGCGGGGGTTTGCCGCGTCGAGGATGGGCACCGTGCCGCCGAGGAGCCAGCCGAGAGTCTCGGAGAACGCCTCGAAGAACGTCTTTCCCCGGTGGGCGGCCAGAAGCGCCGCGACCGCCTCCTCGTCGGGCGGCCCCGTGAGAGAAGCCGCGGCCTTCGCGACGGGGGCTTCCACGTCGACGTCGACCGCGAGCGTTCCGACGGGGGACCTGTTTCCCGCGAGCGCCGAGGCGTCGGGGCCGAGATCCGCCGGGCCGTCCGGCCCGGGCAGGACGATCCGCGTGACCTCCACGAGATCGTGGTCCTCGGACGCGCACCAGAAGGCCGCCCGCGCCCCCGTCCCGGCGGCCGCGACGTCCGCCGCGAGCTTCTCCGCCGCGAGCGCCTTCACGAGGGTGAGGAGCGGACCCCCGAAGAGGCCCGCCTGCTGCCCGGCGAACACGGCGGAAGCCTCGCCCCGCGCGAGCGCCGCGAGCCTGGGATCCGTCTCGGGCGGCGTCCCCCGCGGCCGGAACGCCGCGAGGACCACACGGCCTCTCGTCGCGATCGTTTCGAGGTCCGGCCGGTCCGGAAGGAACGCGGAGACATCCGGCGTTCCCGTCGCGAGGCCGCGCGCGAGGGCGGGAATCCCGGGAACGTGCGCGAGCGAAACCGTCGTCACCGCTCGCTCAGGGCTCGGGGTTTCGCCATGGCTTTCACGGCGAGGAGAATCAGGCGCGGCGACTTCCGCCGGTCGAATGGCGAGCCGTCGAAGTTCCCGTAGGCCGCCCGCACCGTGAGAGACGCCGTCCGGTGCAGGCTCCGGAGCTCGTGCTCCGTGTAGGCCCGGACGCATGCGGTGTAGAGGCGCCTGTTTTCGCCCGACCCCATCTCGATCTCCTTCTCCACGCGTCGGCTCGAGGGATCGTATCGTCGGCGGATGCGCACGCGCTCGCCGGCCACCGTCTTCTCCTCGCGGACGGCGAGCGTCGAGACCACGCGCTCGGCATTGAAGACCTCCGAAAGGAACGCCCCGCCGGGTGCGAGGACGCGAGCCACCTCGCGCACGACGCGGAGATCCTCGGCGGGATCCTCGAAAGAGCCGAACGACGTGAAGAAGTTCACGGCCGCACCGAACGTGCCCGCGCGGAAGGGAAGCTGCCGAATGTCGGCGCGCAGGAAGTGCGGGCGCGCCGGCCCTTCCCGCCGCCGCCGCGCCCGGGAGAGGAGGCGATCGGACAGGTCGAGCCCCACCACGCCGCCGTGGCCGTTCTGGAGCGCGACGGCGTGCCGCCCCGTCCCGCAGGCGAGATCGAGGAATTGGATGCGGCCGGCGCGGGCGAACGGCGCGAGCAGCTCGCGCGCGAAGGCGGCCTCCCGGCGCGCCTCGCGGTCGTCTCGCTCGGGATAGAGGGCGAGGTACTCCTCCCCGAACCACTGCGCGAACCAAGGATCGCGGTCGGGCGTCATCGAGCCACCCTCTCGGTCATCGAACGATGATAGGGGGAAAAAAGAGGGCTCCGCATCGCGGAGCCCTGGTAGGAGGCAGGAGGTGTTCGTCTCGCCCGGCGCGCCCTTTCGGCGCGAACCGGGTCTGCGCACTACTCTCGCAAGCCCCATGCCGGGGTGCTCGGCCCTCCGCGGGGACGTCATGGTTCGCCCCTTTCTCTTTTTCCGCGGTCAGGCCGGCCGGAGTACGGCGAGACGCGCTTCCGCGAAGCGCGCGTCCGCGTTCGCGGCATCGAGCTCCTCGTCTCCCGACGCGCGCCCGCGGCGGCCCTCCGCGTCTTCCTTGTCCGCCGACGCCTTCGCCGCGTCGATGCCTTCCGGCGCGGCCGCCTCGTCAGCCAGGATGCGCACCGCGTCACCCGCGACCTCCACGAACCCGCCGCGGACGGCGAGCGCCTGGCGCCGCGTTCCGTCGCGATAGCTCACGACGCCGATGCCGAGCAGCGCGATGAGCGGCGTGTGGCCCGGCAGGACGCCGATCTCGCCGCGCCACGCCGGCAGCGTGACCTCGTCGCAAACGGCGCCCTGCAGCAGCGCGCGCTCCGGCGTGACGACGGTCAGCGTGAGCCGTCCGTCCAACGTCAGGCTCCCGCCTTCAGCTTCTCGGCCTTCTCCTGGGCCTCCTCGATCGCGCCCACGTTGAAGAACGCCTGCTCGGGCAGCTCGTCGTGCTTGCCCTCGACGATCTCCTTGAAGGAGCGAATCGTGTCGGCGATCTTCACGTAGCGGCCCGCCACGCCCGTGAACTGCTCGGCGACGTGGAACGGTTGCGAGAGGAAGCGCTGGATCCGCCGCGCGCGCGCCACGATGATCTTGTCGTCCTCGGACAGCTCGTCGATCCCGAGGATCGCGATGATGTCCTGGAGGTCCTTGTATTTCTGGAGGACCTGCTGCACGGCGCGGGCGACGTTGTAATGCTCCTCGCCGACGATGAGCGGCGAGAGGATCTTGGACGTCGAGGCGAGCGGGTCGACCGCGGGGTAGATTCCGATCTCGGCGATCTGGCGCGAGAGGACGGAGGTCGCGTCGAGATGCGCGAAGGCGGTCGCGGGCGCGGGGTCGGTGAGGTCGTCGGCGGGCACGTAGATGGCCTGCACGGACGTGATCGAGCCCTTCTTCGTGGACGTGATGCGCTCCTGCAGCTCGCCCATCTCCGTCGCGAGGTTCGGCTGGTAGCCGACGGCCGACGGCATGCGGCCCAGGAGCGCCGAGACCTCCGAGCCGGCCTGCGTGAAGCGGAAGATGTTGTCGATGAACAGGAGGACGTCCTTGCCCTCCTTGTCGCGGAAGTACTCGGCGGCCGTGAGGCCGCTCAGCCCGACGCGCAGGCGGGCACCCGGAGGCTCCGTCATCTGGCCGTAGATGAGCGCGGCCTTGGACTTCTTCCAGTCCTTCGGGTCGATGATTCCGGACTCCGTGAACTCGAGCCAGAGGTCGTTCCCCTCGCGCGTCCGCTCGCCGACGCCCGCGAAAACGGAATAGCCGCCCGCTGCCTTCGCCACGTTGTGGATGAGCTCCATGATGAGGACGGTCTTTCCGACGCCCGCGCCGCCGAAAAGGCCCGTCTTGCCTCCGCGCGTGTACGGCTCGAGGAGGTCGACCACCTTGATGCCCGTCTCGAACATCTCGACCGTCGTGGACTGGTCCTCGTACGGCGGCGCCTCGCGGTGGATGGGCCATTTCTCCGCCGTGACGACCGGCCCCATCTCGTCCACGGGCTCGCCGATGACGTTCAGGATGCGCCCGAGCGTCTCGGGCCCGACGGGGATCGAGATCGGCGCGCCGAGGTCGACGGCCTTCATGCCGCGCACGAGGCCGTCGGCCGGTTTCATCGAGATGCAGCGCACGCGGTTCTCGCCGAGGTGCTGCGCGACCTCGGTGATGATGTCGATCTTCTCGGTCGAAAGACCACCCTCGTCGGTGATGTGGACGGCGTTGAGGATCGTCGGGAGCTTCCCGACCGGAAACTCCACGTCCACGACGGGACCGATGATCTGAACGACTCTGCCTTCATTGCTCATGGAACGACCTTTCCAAGGACTTACTCCAACGCCGCAGCTCCCGAGACGATCTCGATGAGCTCCTTCGTGATGCGCGCCTGGCGCGCGCGGTTGTAGATGAGCGTCAGGGAGTCGATCATGTCGCCCGCGTTCTTGGAGGCGCTGTCCATCGCGGTCATCTGCGCCGCGAAGAACGCCGCCTGCGACTCGAGGATCACCCGGTACGTCTGGAACTCGAGGAAGCGCGGCAGAAGGATCCCGAGGATCTCCTCGGGCGACGGCTCGTAGAGGTAGTCCACTCCCTCGAGCCCGGCCGAGGTGCTCTCGAGCGCGATCGGCAGCAGGCGTTTCGTCCTCACGACCTGCGAGATGGCGCTCCGGAACTCGTTCGAGACGACGTACACGGCGTCCGCCTCGCCCGAGACGAACCGCGTTGCCAGAGACCGGCCGATCTCCGCGGCGGCAGGGGCGCCGAGCCCGGCGAGGCCGGTCCGCGCCTCGAGGATCTCGACCGGCCGGCGCCGCCAGAAATCGTTCGCCTTCTTGCCGAGCGTCACGAGGCGCACGCTCTCGATTCCCCGCCCCTTCGCCTCGCGCAGGAACGCGGCCACGGCCCGGTTCACGTTCGTGTTGAACCCGCCCGCGAGGCCCTTGTCGCCGCTCACGACGAGAAGGAGGACGCTCTTCTCCTCCCGCGCCGCGAGAAGCGGATGGAGAGGTGCCCCGTCTTCCTTGGGCGGGACGCGGGACGCGACGGAGCGCAGGATGGCCTCGAGGGTCGTCGCGTAGGGGCGCGAGGCGATGGCGCGGTCCTGCGAACGGCGCAGCTTCGACGCGGCGACCATCTTCACGGCCTTCGTGATCTGCTGCGTGTTCTTCACGCTCCGGATCCGCCGCCGGATATCGATGAGATTCGCCACGTCCCGGGTCCCGGCGCCGCCTCAGGCCTGCTTCGCTTCGGGTCGGGAGGCGAGGAAGACCTTCTTCGCCTCTCCGAGGGCCGTGGAGAGCGCCGCCTCGATCTCCTTCGTGAGCTTGCCGGCTTCCCGAATCTCCTTGAGGAGCGGCGCGTGCTGCGTTCCCAGGTACTCGTGGAGCGCGGTCTCGAACGGGAGGACGGCCTCGACGCGCAGGTCGTCGAGGAAGCCCTTCGTCCCGGCGAAGACGGAGGCGATCTGGAGCGCGACGTCCATCGGGACGTACTGGTTCTGCTTGAGGATCTCGACGAGCCGTCGCCCGCGGTTGAGCTGCGCCTGCGTCGTCTTGTCGAGGTCGGAGCCGAATTGCGCGAACGCCGCGAGCTCGCGGTACTGCGCGAGGTCGAGGCGCAGCGTGCCCGCGATGGCGCGCATGACCCGGATCTGCGCGGACCCGCCGACGCGCGACACGGAGATGCCGACGTTCACGGCGGGCCGCTGGCCCGAGAAGAAGAGGTCTGACTCGAGGAAGATCTGCCCGTCCGTGATCGAGATGACGTTCGTCGGGATGTAGGCCGAGACGTCGCCCGCTTGCGTCTCGATGATCGGCAGCGCCGTCAGCGACCCGCCGCCCTTCTCCTTGTTCAGCTTCGACGCGCGCTCGAGGAGCCTGCTGTGCAGGTAGAAGACGTCTCCGGGATACGCCTCGCGGCCCGGCGGGCGCCGAAGGAGGAGCGAGATCTCGCGATACGACGCCGCCTGCTTCGAGAGGTCGTCGTAGACGACGAGCGCGTGCTTGCCCGTGTACATGAAGTACTCGCCCATCGCGCAGCCGGCGTATGCCGAGATGTACTGGAGCGGCGCCGGGTCGGACGCGGCGGCGGCGACGACGATCGTGTGCTCCATCGCGCCGTACTTCTCGAGGGTCTGGACGACCTGGGCGATCGTGGAGTTCTTCTGGCCGATCGCGACGTACACGCAGATGACCCCGTTGCCCTTCTGGTTGATGATCGTGTCGAGCGCGATGGCGGTCTTCCCCGTCTGGCGGTCTCCGATGATCAGCTCCCGCTGCCCGCGGCCGATCGGAATCATCGAATCGATGGCCTTGAGGCCGGTCTGCATCGGCTCTTTGACCGGCATGCGGTCGACGACGCCGGGAGCGAGCCGCTCCACCGGGTAGAACTCCTTCGAGACGACCGGGCCCTTCCCGTCGATCGGCTGCCCGAGCGGATTGACCACGCGGCCCACGAGCGCCTCGCCGACGGGGACCGAGATGATGCGCTTCGTGCGTTTGACGGTGTCGCCTTCCTTGACGAGGCTCGTCTCGCCCATGAGGACGCAGCCGACGTGCCCTTCCTCGAGGTTCAGAGCGAGGCCGTAGACCCCGTTCGGAAATTCGAGAAGCTCGCCCGCCATGACCTTCTCGAGGCCGTATGCGAGCGCGATGCCGTCGCCGACGGACACCACGGTTCCGACCTCGTCGACGTCCACGCCCTGCGTGATGCCGGCGAGCTGGGCCTTGATGAGCTGGGTGATTTCCTGAGCGCTGATTTCCGCCATTTGGGTCTTCTTTCTCCGTGTGTCAGACAGGGGCGAGGACGTGCAGGGCCGCGCGGGCTTTTTCGAGGCGCCTCGCGAGCGAGGCGTCGAGCCGCGCGCTCCCGACCGAGACGACGAAGCCGCCGAGAAGAGACGGGTCGACCTTGGAAACGAGGCGGACGTTCTGCTTCGTCCGGTCGGCGACGAGCGCGCGGAGGGCTTCCAGCACGGCCGCGTCGGCCGGCCGGGCCGTGACGACCCGGGCCTCGACCGCCTGAGTGTCCTTGTCGAGCCGCGCGCGAAGAGCGGCGAGAAGCTCGTGAAGGGCGTGTAGGCGGCCGTTGCGAAGGAGGATCGTGAGGAGGCGGCCCGCGATCTCGGGCACACCGACGCGCGCGGCGACCGCGAGAAGAAGCGCCTCGCGCTTCTCCCGCTCGAGCCCGGGGTTCGAGAGGACCTTTCCGAGCTCGGGCGCCAGGTCGTACGCGTGTCGGAACGCCTCGAGCGCCGCGAGCTCCCCGGCCGGATCCGTCGCCACGGCGAAGAACGCGTCGACGTACGGGCGCGTGGTCCGGGCGCTCATCTCGCTCCGCCCCGGTCGCGCGCGGCGCCCGACAGGTGCGCGATGCCTTCCTGGAGCAGTCTCTTCTCGTCCTCCGCAGTGACGCTCTTCTGCAGAAGCTCGCGCGCGAGGTCGACGGAGAGGTCGCCGGCGAAGGCCGTCAGTTCGGCCCGGGCGGACCGGACCCGGTTGTCGAGATCGGCGCGCGTCCTCGCCAAAATCTGGTCGGCATCCGATTGGGTCTTTGCGAGCAGCGCGGCGCCCTCGGCGCCCGCCTCGCGCCGCGCCGCCTCCTTGAGGTTCGCGAGCTCCGTCTCGATCGTCGCGAGGCGGGATTTCAGCTCTGCCGACAGCTGCTCGGCCCGACGGAGGTCTTCATCGGCCTTCGCGAGGACCTGAGCCACTTCCGCCTTCCGCTTTCCGAAGAAATCGGCGGCAGGCTTGCGGAGGAAATACCAAAGCAGGCCGAGAAAGAGGCCGAGGTTGAGAAGTTGCCAGACGGGGCCTGGAACTCCGAGAAAGCCCCGGGCGGTCTCCTGCCCCTCCTCGAGGAAGAGAACCGCCGTCCCGAGCGTCATGCGATCCTCCGGCCGAGGGCGCCCGAAGCGATCTCCACCGCCGTCGCGCGCGCGTTTCGCGCGAGCTCAGACCGCGCGGCGGCAACGTCTTTCTCGAGCCGGGCCTGAGCGTCCGCGGCCAACCGGCGCGCTTTTTCTTGCGTGGCTTCGAGGATCGCCTGGCGCTTCGCGTTCGCTTCAGACCGCGCCGCCTGCCGCGCCGCGAGCGCCTCGCGACGCGCCTGGGTGAGACGCGCGTCGATGTCCAAGAGCGTCTCTTTCTCTTTTTCGAGCATCCCGGCGAGCGCCTCGGTCGCCCCCGCGACGGTCCGCTCGCGCCCCTCCAGGATCCCGCCGAGCGGCTTCAGGATGAAAACCCTCAGGACGGCGTACGTCGCCCAGAAGATCGCCATGACCAGGAGCAGGGAGAGATCGGGTAGCTGCATGTGCTCGGCGTCGCGTGCACCGGCCCGAAACCCGGACGTCGAATCTCTCGGGTGACGCCGTGGACCCGGATCTGCGCAGGCCGCGGCGTTATCTCACAGCGCGCGGCGCTCGGTCAAACGCGGGGCACGCTAGGCGACCCTGCGGCGGTGATACCGACGAGGGGCATCAACATCTCCGGATGGCCGACGTTTCGCCCCTTCGCGCCCTCGTCAAGACGCCGGAATAGGAAATTCTTTTTGCTGATATTCGGCGGCTGCACATGCAGCAGCCGATAGAAGGAAATCTTCTCTTCGAATGGCCGGTGTCAAGGGCGCGCGGAGCGCGCCGCGCAGCGGTCTCCGACCCTTGACACCGGACATTCGAAGAATATCTGGAACAAGAATATTATATATCTATTGATTAATTATGTAAATTCAGCAAATGTGTGGCTTACGTCGCCTGTGGCGGCTGTTTTTTGGCTTCTTCGGGCCGCGGCGTGCCGCTCTCCACGGGGCCCTGGATGACCGCGCCCTCCTCCACGACCAGCGTCGGCGTCTTGATGTCGGCGAAGACGCGCGCGCCGGCGTGCAGCTCGACGCGCTCTTTTGCGTGGATGCTTCCCTTGATGGTGCCGGAGACCGCGAGGCGCCCCACCCGGACGTCGCCTTCCACCACGCCGCCCTCCCCGACGACGAGCTCGGCTTCCGACGTGATCGTGCCCTTGAACTGCCCGTCGATGCGGAATACGTCGTCGAAGGACAGCGTCCCCTCGAGGCGTGCGCCGCGGTCGAGGAAGCCGTTCAGCGAGCCGCCCCCCTTCCTTGCGCTCATGCCTTGCGCCCTCCCAACAGCCGCTCGAAGAGGCCGATCAGCTCGTCTTCCGAGAAGAAGGAGATGCGGACCTCGCCTCCGCGTCTCCTTCTCCGGATCTCGACGCGCGTTCCGAGCGCCCTCGCGAGGCGAAGCTCGGCGTCGCGCGTGTCGGCGTCCACGGCGCGGGATTTCCTCTTCTTCGCGCTCCCCTTCTGGATCGCCGCGGCGCGCGACTCCGTGGCCCGCACGGAGAGCCCGCGGCGAACGACTTCCTTCGCGAGCCGCTCCTGGTCCGCCGCGGAGGACAGCGCGAGGAGAGAGCGCGCGTGGCCCGCCGAAAGAGACCCGTCCTCGAGCGCAGCGCGCACCGCGGCCGGCAGCTTGAGCAGCCGGAGCGCGTTCGCGACCGTCGCGCGGTCCTTGCCGACGCGCT
>DATIFW010000160.1:0-14307 GCA_035455045.1 Thermoanaerobaculia bacterium
AACGCCGAGTCCGGCACCCGTGTCGGCGGGCGTGTCGCGCGTTTCACGCCGGAGTTCACGGGAAATTATCTCGTCCACCGCGGCAGCACTTTTCTGGCGGCCGACGACGGCAAGGAAGAGACGATCGAGGAGATCGGGTACTTCGCGTACGACCGGGAAAAGAGGAAGTACGTCGCCTCGTATTTCTTCTCGACCGGTATCAGCGCCACCTTCGACGTCGAGATCGCGCCCGAGAGCGTGCGCCTCGCGTCACGCGAGCTCATGAACGCCGCGGCCGGGACGAAGGCACGGATGCTCTTTTCACGGAAGGCCGACGGCGAGCTCGCCCTCTCGATGGATCTCGCGCCGGGAGGGAAGGAATTCGCGCCTTTCCTGACGAGCAGCCTCCGGAAGAAGTAGGTTCGACCGGAGAACGCGCCGTTCTGGTAACCTGCGAGGCCCGCGAGGCGGCCAATTCCGTGGCCCCGCGTCCCGAAAGCAGGCCATGTCCGGACTCCGCAACATCGCGATCATCGCGCACGTCGACCATGGCAAGACCACGCTCGTGGACTGCCTGCTGAAGCAGTCCGGGACGTTCCGTGCGAACGAGGCGATGTCCGGGACCGAGCGGATCATGGACAGCAACGACCTCGAGAGAGAGCGCGGCATCACGATCCTCGCGAAGAACACGTCGATCCACTACCACGACACGAAGATCAACATCGTCGACACGCCGGGCCACAGCGACTTCGGAGGAGAGGTCGAGCGCGTCCTCAAGATGGTCGACGCGGTGCTCCTCGTCGTGGACGCGGCCGAGGGCACGATGCCCCAGACGCGCTTCGTCCTCAGAAAGGCGTTCGAGCTCGGGCTGAAGCCGCTCGTCGTCGTGAACAAGGTCGACCGGCCGGACGCACGGCCACATCAGGTCATCGACGAGGTGTTCGACCTCATGGTCGATCTCGGCGCCACGGACGAGCAGCTCGACTTCCCGATCGTCTACACGTCCGCCAAGCACGGCTTCGCGCGCCGCGAGGTGGATCACACGGAGACGGACGTGCGGCCGCTGCTGGACGCGATCCTCGTGGAAGTGCCCGAGCCCGGCGGCGACCCCGCCGCCCCGCTGCAGATCCTCGTTGCTTCCCTGGACTACGACAACTACCTCGGCCGGCTCGTCATCGGCCGCATCGTGAACGGGACCGTCGTGCCGGGGCAGCAGGTGTCCGTCTGCAAGCTCGACGGCACCGTCGCGAAGGCGAAGATCGTGAAGGTCATGTCGTTCGAGGGACTCCGGCGCATCGAGGTCGACGAATCGCGCGCCGGCGACCTCGTCGTCATCTCCGGCATCGAGGAGGTCACGATCGGCGAGACGTTGGCCGATCTGGAGAATCCCGTCGCCCTCGCGCCGATCGCGGTCGACGAACCGACGGTGTCCATGATGTTCCGCGTGAACGACTCGCCGTTCGCCGGCCGCGAGGGGAAGTACGTCACGAGCCGCAATCTCGGAGAGCGCCTTCAGAAGGAGCTGCGCACGAACGTCGCGATGCGCGTGGAGGAAACCGACAGCCCCGACGCCTTCCGCGTCTCGGGGCGCGGCGAGCTGCACCTCGCGATCACGGTCGAGATGATGCGCCGCGAAGGCTTCGAGTTCGCGCTTTCCCGCCCCCAGGTCATCCTGAAGGAGATCGACGGGCAGACCTGTGAGCCCATCGAAGAGCTCGTCATCGACGTTCCGGAAGCGGCGATGGGAACGGTGATCGAGAAACTGGGCCAGCGCAAGGCCGAGATGACGAACATGACGAACCACGGCTCGGGACGCGTGAAGATCGAGTTCAAGATTCCGACGCGCGGCCTCTTCGGGTACCGCAACGAGTTCCTGACGGACACGAAGGGCGAGGGCCTCCTCTACCACGTCTTCCGCGGCTACGAACCGTTCAAGGGCGACGTGACCGGGCGCGGGCGGGGCGCGCTCGTGTGCAAGGAGGCGGGCGAGACGACGGCGCATTCGCTCGAGCGGCTCGAGGAGCGCTCCACGCTGTTCCTGCCGCCGGGAGTCGAGGTCTACGGCGGGATGATCTGCGGCGAGAGCGCGCGGGAGAACGACCTCGTCGTGAATCCCTGCGTCAAGAAGCACCTCACGAACATGCGGTCGTCCGGCTCGGACTTCGCGATCCGGCTCACGCCGCCGCGGCCGATGCCCCTCGAGCTCGCCATCGAGTGGATCGAGGACGACGAGCTCGTCGAGGTGACGCCGAAGTCGGTCAGGCTCAGAAAGCGCATCCTCGACCATTCTCTGCGCCGGGTCTCGGAGAAGAGGAGCGCCGTCGTCGAAGAGGAAGAGGTCTGAGCAGCCGCCGGGCGATCGCCGCCCTCTCCCTCCTCCTCGCGCGGCCTCTCGCCGCCGACGGCGGTCGCGCTGCGGAGGTCGCCGCCTGGCTGACGGGAACGTTCGAGCGGAAAGACCAACCGTCAGAGGGAGCGTCGGACGCCGTCCGCGTCGTCATCGTGGCCGTGCCGAAAAGCCGGATCGCGAACGGCGCGCTCGTCCTCTATCGCGAGGAAGCCGCCGCGCCGAAGCTCGACGAGCCGTCACGGCAGCGCTTCTACCGCCTCGAGGAGGACGGGGAGATCGTCCGCGTGCGCGCCTTCGATCCGAAGGACCCGGTCCTCGTGCGCGGCAAGTGGCGCGATCCCTCCGCTCTCGCGCTCTACGGCGCGAGTGACCTGCGCGAGAGGCCCGGCTGCACGGTGCTGCTCACGAAGAAGGGCGATCTCTGGGAGGGCGAGACACGGGGACCGGACTGCCCCTCGACCGCCAAGAGCGCGGCGACGATGACGTCGTCGCTGATCCTCGCGCAGGACGGCTTCACCCTGTGGGACCGCGGATTCGACGAAAAGGGCCGCCAGACGTGGGCGTCCCCGGAAGGCGGCATGCGGTTCCTGAAGAGGTCGATGAACGCGCCCGTGGACGACAAGCTCGTCGAGCGCCCGGTGGGGCGGCGCGCGGAGAAATCCTCTCCCGCGGAAGGCGAAGCGAAGGTGAAGGACGGAATTTCTGTGAATGGTAAAGAGGGCTCGGGAACCGCAGGAGCGATTCCTGCCGCCGGCGAAGCGAAGGCAAAAGGGGGATTTTCTGCGAATGGTAGAGAGGGCCTGAGCAAAGGCGCTGCAAGTGAGCGAGGCGCTCTCGAGCTGATTGGCCCCTATTCACTTTCTAAGAAAATCACCATTGCCGAGATTCGAGGCGGCGACTCGACGCGCGTCCCTCTTCGCCGGGTGTTCGATTTCCTCGGCACGCCCACGGAAGGCACGGCGGCGCGGCGCGCGCTTGCGTCCGCCGTCCTCGTCGTCACCGGGCGCGACGGGTCCTCCGCGGCCTTCTCGGTCGACGAGGCGCTCGCGGCCGACGGGCCGGAGCTCGACCTGAAGGACGTCCCCTCGCTGATCTCGGCGCGTAGTCCAGGCCGTGCGGTGCAGGATGTCGTGTCGATCGAGCTGAAGGTGCTCGCGCCCGCGAAGTAGCCGCGACGCGGTCAGTCGCGCTACTTCCACTCGGAGTCCACACCGGCCGGCAACGCGTCGGACCTCTCGATGAGCGCCGCGAGCTGGGCGATGTCGCCGTCCGACAGCAGCCTGCCGAAGGCCGGCATCCCCGTGTTGCGGATACCCCGCTTCACGATCCAGAAAACCTCCGCCTCCGTGTAGCCCGTCCGGCGTCCGCGTAGCGGCGGAGCCGGAGGATACAAGGACGCGCCGAGGGTGGCCGGACGTACCGCTGTCCGGCCGTGGCACCGCGCGCACATGTCCCGGTAGATTCGAACGCCCGCGATGAGGTTCTCGTCGCTGGGTGGCGCGGTGATCGGCGGCGTGCTCGCATGCCGTGCCACCGAGGCGCGGAGGGCCATTCCCATCAGGTTCGTTTCCAACCTCGGCGGAGCCACGTCGGCGCTCACCGGCACGAGGCCGAACCCCAGGACGAGGAGTGCGAGAACGGCCTCCGCAGCGAGGGTCGATACGACCCATGTGATCGAGCGCTTCATGTGACGCCTCACTCCGCCACGATCAGCGTGCCGGTCATGTCTTCGTGACCGTCGCCGCAGAAGACGTCGCAGCGGAAGGAGAAAGTCCCCGCCTTGTCGGGTGTGAGCGCGACACGCGTGACCTCCTTCGGGCCGACGTCTTTCCGGATCTTGAACTCGGGCAGGTTGAATCCGTGGATGCGGTCCTCGGAGACGAGCTCGAGGATTACGGGCTCGCCCTTCTTCAGGCGAACCTCGGACGGTGTATACGAAAACCTCTTCGCCACGATCCGGACGATGTGCGGCTCTGCCGCGATGCCGCGCGAAGGTGCGGCGGTCGCGAGCGCGAGCACGAGCGCAAGGGCGGCGGACGCGCGGCTCATCTGAGCATCTCCGCAGGGGCGGTCTTCGTGACTGCGGCCGCGGCGTTGACCGGCTTTTCAACCGCGCGGAACGAGCCCGCCTCCGGGTAGGCCTCCACGTCGCGCCAGCCGAGGCCCCGGTACGGCTGCGTGTCGTCCCACGGGATCGGCGCCCTCTTCGGGACCGAACCGGGTGCCGGAAGCGGGAACATCAAGGACATGGCCGAGTGGTGCTCGATGTGGCCCGTCTTGTGGTGGTGTTCCTGATGGATGTGGCCGTAAAAGACGGTCACGTGCTTGAAAGGCTCGAGGATCTCGAGGGTCGCGGCCCCGTCCTTCGTCGCCCAGTCCCACGAGGGATAGAGGTCGAAGAGCGGCCGGTGCGTGAGCACGGCGATGGGGGCCTCCGGCTTGAGCTTCGCGAGGTCTCCCTTGAGCCACGCGAGCTGCGCCTCGCCCACGGCGGCGCCGGGGTCCGACACGTTGTCGAGGACGGCGAAGTGAACGCCCTTGTGGTCGAACGAGTAATGCGGCGCCCCGAAGAGCTCCTGGTACGCCTCGCCGCGGTCGAGGGAGGCGTCGTGCTCGCCCGGCAGGAACCGGACCGTCTTCGCCTTCAGCTTGCCGGCGATGTCCCGGAACTCCTTCATGCGGTCCCGGCGTTTCACGCCGTCATCGGTCGTCTGCGTGAGGTCCCCCGTAAAGACGACGAAGTCGGGTTGCCGGGAGAGCGCGTTCACGGCGGCGATCGCCTTCGGGAGCGTGCCCTTCGCGTCCGGGTTCGGGGGGCCTTCGAAGCCCCAGTGCGTGTCGGAGAGCTGGACGAAGTGAAACTCCTCCGTGGAGTCCGCCAGTGCGCCGCGCCAGAGACTGGACGCGAAGACGACGCCTCCTCCCAGGCCCGCGAGCTTCAGGAATTCACGGCGATCGGTCTCGAATTTCATGTTGCCTCCTGCTGGCGAAGAGACTCGCGCCCCTGCCGAGCTATTCCCCTGCCCACCGGGGAATAGAATGGCGGCGTCCGCGGTCTCTTGAAGACGGAGGCGTTTCCTGCGCGAACCGGAACCGGGGGCGGACTTCGAGGGGCTGGTCCTTCCTCTCCTGCCGTCCGCCTACAACCTCGCGCGCTGGCTCACGCGCAACGACCACGACGCAGAGGACGTGGTTCAGGAGGCATTTCTGCGGGCTTTTCGGTTTTTCCCTTCGTTCCGTGGCGGCGACCCGCGCGCCTGGCTGCTCACGATCGTCCGCAATTCGTGCTGGACCTGGCTGCGGGCCAACCGCGCGAAAGAGGTCGCGACGGCCCTCGAGGACGTCGACGAGCCGGTCGACGTCGCCGCCTCCGTCGAGGAGGATCTCGTGCGGCGCGCCGACGGCCCGCGGCTCAAGCGGGCGCTCGACGACCTGCCCGGAGAATTCCGTGAAGTCATCGTGCTCCGCGAGCTCGAGGACCTCTCGTACCGGGAGATCGCCGAAGTCGCCGGAGTTCCGGTGGGAACCGTGATGTCGCGCCTCGCACGGGCGCGGCGGCGTCTCCAGACGGCGCTCGCCCGGCCGAAGGCCACCGAGGTGGGAACATGACCTGCAACCTTTCCCGCGAACATGCACACGCCTGGTTCGACGGGGAGCTCTCGGTCGAGGCGACGCTGGAAGCGGAGCGCCACGCCCGCGAGTGCGCCTCGTGCGCCGCGGAGTACCGGCGGGCGCTCGCCTTGCGGTCAGCGCTTCGCGAGGGCGGCCTCGCCGCCGTTCCTTCGGCCTCCCTCGAGGCGCGCCTCAACGCCCGGCTTGCGGCGGCGCGCAGGCCCTCGTGGCGGCGCGGCGTGCCGCAGTGGGCCGCCCTCGCCGCGGCGGTCGTCCTCGGGGCGGCGCTCACGGCCCTTCTGATGCCGTTTCGCGCGTCGCTCTCGACGCGAGGTGTCGACGAGACTCTCGTCTCTGCCCACGTGCGCGCGCTCACGAAGGGGCCTCTCGTCGAGGTCGTCTCGACCGACCGGCACACGGTCAAGCCGTGGTTCGCCGGGCGGGTCGACCTCGCGCCCAAGGTGAAGGACCTCGCGGACCGGGGTTATCCGCTCTCGGGGGGGCGCGTGGACGACGTCTCGGGCCGCCGCGCGGCGGTCTTGGCCTACACACACAAAAAGCACGAGATCGACCTTTTCGTCTGGGTCGCCTCGGCACCCGCGCCGGACGTGACCATGAGCGTTTCGCGCGGTTACCACGTCGCACGTTGGACGGAGGGCGATCTCGCCTACGCCGCGGTCTCCGACATGGAGGAGGACGAACTGCGCAAGTTCGTGGATCTCGTCCGAAACTGAGCCTCAGCGCCCGGACACCCTCGTCTTCGTGCCGGGAACGCCGAGGGCGAGGCTCGCCATCGCGTCGGCGACCTTCATGCCGACATCTCCGTCCGTGTTGCAGAGCGCCACGACGGTGAGGTCGTCGCCCGGGAAGAACGCGACCCAGCCGTCGAATCCGGGCAGCCCGCCGCCATGGAAGAACCGCCGGTGGCCGCCGAAAGAGTCGACGCCGAGTCCGTACCCGTAAGAAAGAGCCTTCCCGTTCGGGAGCGTGGACGGGCTCGTCATCGAACGGTACGCGGAGGGGCTCACGGGGGGCGCGGTGTGAAGGCGGCGCGTCCATGCCGCGAGGTCTCCGACCGTCGAAAGGAGTGCGCCGGCCGCGTATCCCTGCGTGAGGTTCACGCCCCACGCGTTCTCGAATCCCCCCGCTTTCCTCCGGGAATAGCCGCGGGCTCGTCCGAGAACGAGTTCGGCGCTCTCCCCGTCGCGCGTCCGCGTGAGGCCGAGCGGCCCGAAGAAGCGCTCCTTCAGGAACGCGCCCCAGGGTTTCCCCGATGCCTTCTCCACGACGAGGCCGAGCAGGACGTACCCCGAGTTGCTGTATCGGTAGTCCGTTCCTGCCGGGAAGTCCGCCGGCTCGTTCGCGAAGAGCGCGACGAGCTCCGACGGCTCGAGCTCGCGGCCGGCCTGCGCCCAGTATCTTGGCCCGAGACTCGTCATGCTGCGGATGCCGGACGTGTGGTTGAGGAGCATGCGCACGGTGGCGCTCCGGCCGGGCTCGGGAAAGGCGGGAACGAATTTTCCGAGCGGATCGTCGAGAGAGAGCTTGCCTTCGTCGGCGAGTAGGAGCACCGCCGCCGCCGTGAACGGCTTCGTCAGGGAGCCGATCGCGTAAACGGTCTCCACCCCGGCGGGCACCCGGTTCTCGAGATCCGCGAAGCCGAATGCGCCCTCCGCGAGGACGGTTCTTCCTTTTCGCACGGTGAACGAGATGCCTGCAGTTTCTCCGTCCTTGACCGCGGCCTCGGCGAGGAAAGAAAGAGCCGAAGAGAGATTCTTAGAAGGTGAAGAGGCCTGCGGCGGTGCATTGGCGACCGGCCCGGCGGCACCGATCGCCGAAGACTTGCGAACCGGCTCATCGGATCTCAGCGGCGCGATTGCGGTAGCGGTCAGGCAACCGCAGAGGGCGAGCCGGGCGCCCCCGCTCGGGACCATTCGAAGAATCCTCATCCTCGTGTCATGAACGCGTGCGGCCTTTTGCATCGTATGACGCTTATGATGTCTCCGTGCCCCGATCCATTCTAAGAATCTCTCTCTTTGTTCTCGTCGTCGTTTCCACGTCTTCCGCGCGCGCGCAGGACGCCTCGGGCCGCCGCAGCGCCTCGGGCGTAGAGGAGCGTTACGTCGAGCGCGCGAGCTCGAGCATCCTCCTCGTCTACGACGGGAGGCGCGTGGACCCGGGGCTCGAGCGCGTGCTTCTCTCGGCGCTCGAACGGGCTTATGCCGACCTCGTTCAGGATTTCGGCTCGGGTCCCGTCGAGAAAGTCGTGGTCGTGGTCTACGCGGAGCGCGATTTCCAGGCGTCGACGCACGCTCCCGCCTGGGCCGACGGTCTTTTCGACGGACGAGTGCGCGTGCCGGCGCGCGGCCTCACGGGTGTCACGCCTGAGCTGCTCTCCGTGCTCAAGCACGAGATGACGCACAGCTTCGTCCATTTCCGGGCGAAAGGGCGCGCCCCGACCTGGCTGCAGGAAGGGCTCGCACAGGTCGAGGAGGGCAAGACCTCCGCGCCGCTCGCGTCCGCCCTCGCGGGTTCCTATGCGGCGCGCGGCACGTTCTCGCTGCAGGGCCTCGAAGGGGGCTTCACCGGTTTCTCCGCCTCGCAGGCGCGGGGCGGATACGCGATCTCGCTCGCCGCGGCCGAGATGCTGAAGGACACGAGAGGCTACGGCGCTCTTGCGCATTTTCTCGACCGCCTGGGCGACGGCTCCCTCGTCGAGGACGCGATGCGTGAGACGCTGCGCGCCGATTACACCCGGCTCGAGTCCGACCTCGCGGACTGGCTGAAGCGCCGCGCGCGTTAGGCCGGCGCGGCCGAGACCTGCGGCCGGCGCCGGCGTCCGCCGCGGCGGCGCCTGCGGGCGGGCGAAAGGCCCTCGGCCTCCGGCTGCGTGAACGCGCCGGGCGGGCCGGGCACCTCGGGAAACGGCGGGGCGACCGCGTGCGGGACGAGGCCGTGCTCGGCGGCCTCTTCCCAGGCGGCGGCGGGCTCGCGGTAGCGTCCGGAAGCGCACGCATAAAGCGAGAGAAGCGCGACGGCGGCCTTCACGTACGGCCTGCCGGCGAGACGCCGCGCGCCGGGATCAGCGGGGCGGGTGCTCGTGAGGCGCCCGAGCGTCTCGAGGACGTGCTTGACGGTCTGCGTGAGGTGGTTCGGAAGGGCCATGCGAATCGCGAGAGGATTCACGGTGTCCTCGAGGACGAGAAGGATCTGGGCCGGCCCGGTGAGAGGCCCGCGCCGCCGCACCGCGTCGAACACGACCGGCAGGAACATCGCGGAGAGGAGCGTCGCATCCTCGGGCCTCTCCCCGAGGGACCGCTTCGCGTCGATCTCGCGCAGAAGCGCGAACAGAAGCCCTTCGGCCGTTTCCTCGGCCGCGCGCGCGGCGCCCACGCCGCCGAGCTCCGGGAGGAGCGCGTCCAGGAGGCCGGTCTCCGACCAGAGGCGATACGTGTCGTGCCCCCAGCCCCGCCGCAGCGGTTCGAGCAGCTCCTCCGTGACGCGTGGTGCGGCGCTCTTCGTGACCTCGCGTTTGAGCTCGGCGATGGCCGCGCGCACGTCCTCGGACATCTCGAACGACAGGCGTGCCGCGAATTCGCAGGCGCGGAGCATCCGAACCGGATCCTCGCGGAACCGGATGAGGGGATCGCCGATCGTGCGCACGACGCGCCGCTCGAGGTCCTCGACGCCGCCCACGAAGTCGAGGACGGCGTACGTCGCGATGTCGTAGAAAAGCCCGTTGATCGTGAAGTCGCGGCGGAGGGCGTCCTCCTCGGGGGAACCGAACGTGTTGTCCGAGCGGATGAGGAGATCGTCGTCTCCTTCCTGGCCCTGTTCGCCTTGGACGGAGTCGGGAGTCTTGCGGAACGTGGAGACTTCGACGACCTTCCCCCCTTCGAAGAGAATGTGCGCGAGCCGGAAGCGCCTCCCGATGACGCGCGAGTTGCGGAACAATCGGCGGACTTCCTGGGGGCGCGCATCCGTTCCGACGTCGAAATCCTTCGGCGTGCGACCCGTCATGAGGTCCCGCACCGACCCTCCGACGAGATACGCCTTGAAGCCGGCGCGGTGCAGCCGGTACAGGACGCGCAAGGCGTCGGGATCGATGTAGCCGCGCGATATCGGATGCTCGGCGCGAGGCAGGATGCGGGGAATGCTCATCCCGCGGGATGTCGAATCGACATCGAGCATCATTGTAACTGTTTCGGCGACGCCCGAAAAATGAAACACTCGGGCGGTGTTGAGGCGCTTCCGGCGGGAAGGCGACCGGCGCAGCGAGCCGCCGCTCGCTTTCGCCGCGCTCGTCCTGGGCGCCGTCGCCGCCTCCCGCTTCTTCGCGCTCGCGCATTCCCCGGGCGAGATCGACGAGGCCATCTTCGCGGGAGCCGTGACGCGCTTCGACCTGTTCGACCTGTCGCCGCAGGCGCCGGGCTTTCCCGTGTGGATCCTGATCGGCCGGGCCCTGCTGCCTTTGTGCGTCACGCCCTTCAACGCGCTCGCGACCGCGTCCACGCTGCTCGCCGCCTGCTGCGTTCCCGCGCTGTATGTCTGGGGCCGGCGCGTCGTGGGCGGTTGGGCCGCGCTCGCGGGCGTCGTCTTCACGTTCGCGCTGCCGGTCGTCTGGGTGAACGGAGGACGCGCGTTTTCCGACACCCCCGCCACGGCCCTTTTCCTCGGCGCGCTCGCGTGTCTCGCGACTGCCGAGGAGAGGCGCTCGCCGAACCAAACGCGCTGGCGAGAGCTGATCGCCGCGCGGCGCGTCCGTCTGCTCGGGCTCACGGCCGGGCTCCTCGCGGCCGCGGGCTTCGGCGTCCGGCCGCACCTCCTCCTCGTCTTCTTCCCGATCCTTCTCCTCTCGATGGCGCGGCTCATGATGCGGCGCGATCGGGCGGACGCCGCCTGGACGTTCGGCCTGTCGGCCTTCGCCGGCACCGCGGCGTGGTTCGTCTGGCTGTTCGCGCAGGCAGGCGGGGCTCCGGGGCTCTTCGCCTCTCTGTCCGAGCGCACCGGATTCCGTGCGCGCGCGTTCGCGACGGGCACCGTCGGCTCGCTCCTCGATTCCTTTCTCGTGCGGGACTTTCTCACGTGGCGGCGCGCGCTCGTCGTGCTCGCGGTCGCGGCGGTGGGACTCGTCGCGCTCGCGATGCGCAGGCGCCGCGGCTCCTTCGACCTCGTCCTCGTTCTCGTGCCGGCGTTCCTCTCCCTGTGGTTCCTCCACAGCCGGGCGATGTCCCGCTACTCCGTGCCGTTCGTACTCGTTCTCGGCCTCGCCGTCGGAGCGGGGCTCGAGGCGCTCCTCAGGCGGGGCGTTCTCGCTTTCGGTGCGGCCGGCGTGGCCGGGCTCTTCCTGGCCCGCGAGGCGTGGCCCGCGGTGCGCGCGAGCGCGCGCGCGGAGACGCCGCCGATCGCCGCCCTGCGCGGTCTCGAGCGGTGGGTGCACTCCGGCCGCGAGACGATCGTGGCGGATGCCGACTTTCACGCCTTTCTCAGGACCGAACGCTGGGAGCATCGCCTCGTCGCATGGGGGTACCTGGACGAGGAGCTCGTGCAGGCCCCGCGCCAGATGAACAAGAGGCTCGTGCGGCTCGCGGACTTCACGGGCGAGGGGGGCCCACCGACCCTGGTCGATCCGCTTTGGCGCTCGTACACGAGAAGCGGACGCGTCGCGGAGGCGCTCGGGAACGGGAGGCTCCTCTCCGTCGCGGTGCGCGACCCCGCGCCGCCGCTCTTCGGCGTGGGGTTCGGCGCGAAGGAGTCGAGGCCCGGCGAGCCCTCTTTTCGGTGGTCGGGTTCCGCCGCGCACCTGTACGTGCCGGCCGATCAGGGCCCGCTCTGCGCAGTCCTGTCGGGCGAGCGCCCCGGCGACGCCGGCGAGACGACCCTGCGCGTGACGGAGGCGGGCTCGGAACGCCTGATCCTGGAGCGCCGCATCGCGCCGGGTCCGTTCGACCTCGCCATCGTGCCCCGCGCGATCTTCGGGCCGATGCCGGGACCCTCGGAGTACGTGCTGTCCTGCGACCGGGCGAAGGACCTGCCCGCGCTCGAGGGTGCGAAGCGGCCCGTGAAAGGCTGTTTCACGATTCGAGAGGCGACGTACTCCTACGCGCCGGAAGCGCTCTGGCAGAGGCAGGGCCCCCGATTCGTGGCCGACCTGGGCGCGCCCGACGACGGCCGCTTCGACCCGGAAGGCTTCTACGGACGCGAGAAAATCGCGGACACGGGGCTCGACCTTCGCTGGACGACGAACACCGCATCGATCGTGTTCTCTCCGGTGCCGACCTTCACGCCCTCCCGGCTCATCCTGCGCGCGCGCGCCGTGGCAGCGCCGGTCGACGTCGACGTGTCGATCGGGGACGTGCCGGCCGGGTCCATTCGCATCAACGTCGGTCTCGCGGAAGTGGTGGTCCCGCTGACGTCGGAGGCCTCGGGCGCCCTCGAGGGTCCCGAGCCGGTCCGACTCTGGTTCCACGCGCCGACGACGGTTCCGAAGGACGCCGGCAAGGGGGACGACACACGCGCGCTCGGGATCGGCGTGGACCGCGTTTCGCTGGAGTAGCCGGCGGCGATCAGGCGGCGACCTGCCGCGCGACGAAGACGGCCGTGAGCGGGCAGGAACGGTAAGCCTCGTCGATGGTACCTTCCGTGAACGAGAAATCGGAAGCGGACAGCCTCGAAGGGAAGGGGGACGTGAAGTCGGGGAGAGGACCGGATCCCGCAAACCGATGGTGATAGAGGGAGACCGACCAGCCAAACCTCGAGAGGACCCTCGCCCATTCCGAGAGGCCGAGGTTGGAACGGTGATAGTGGATTCCGCGGTTCTCCTCCATGGCGCCTTCCGTGGTGATGGGAGGCACGGCGAAGACTGCCACGCCGCCCGGAGCGAGCGCGCCGAACGCCGCCGCGAGGAACTCTTCCGGATGCTCGAGATGCTCGAGGACGTTCGAGCTGAAGACGAGATCGAGCGAACCGGCCGGAAGCGAGAGTCGCTCGCAGTGGGCTCGTCGAAACGAGATCACGGAGTGCGAGAAACGCCGGCGTGCGAAGAAAATGCTGAGAGGATCCAAATCGACCGCGAGGACGGACCGTGCGCCCGCGCCCGCGAGAACCGCCGCACCGTACCCGGTGCCGGTGCCGGCGTCGAGAACGCGCGCGCCGCCGGCCCACGGCGTGGCAAACCGGTACAGGGATTCGTGAGCCACGAAAAGATCGTTGTGGACGCCGGGCCAGACGGACTCGTTGAACGGACGAAGCCCCGACGCGATCTTCCTGATCCCGTTCTGGAGGCGCGTCCGCCAGTAGCGAAGGCTACTCACGAGGAATGTCTCCCGAGCCCCAGCCGCTCGAGCCGGGCCGAGCATTCGCGGACGCCCTCTTCGACTTTGACCGCCGCGTAGAGATCCCTGGCCTCCTTCCACAGCCGTCTTGCCTCTTCGATGTCTCCCGCGCCTTCCTTGAGGATCGCGAAGGGCCGAATCGCGTTCGCGAGGTCGAGAGGAGGAGTCCGTTCGCTGCTTCGATAGAGCGCGAGCGCCTCGTCGTAGCACGGCTCGGCGAGGTCCGGACGGCCGGTATCCCGATGGATGTCGGCCAGATGCCGAATCGTGTGCGCGAGCGAGAGAGGGTCGTCACGCCGACGGCAAATGGCGACGGCCTCCTCGTAGAGAGGCCGGGCTGCATCGGCGCGCCCGAGGTCTCGCTCGATCTGGCCGAGCCCCTTGAGCGCCTGGAGCAAGTCGACTTGCTTCCCCTTCTGTCGGCTGAGCGCGACCGCCTCGACGAAATCGCGATGCGCATCGGCCAGCCGGTGCTCCCGTCGGGCCTGATTCGCGCGTTCTATGAGCGTCGCAGCATCGGTCGACATCGTGAGGTCGTCCGCTTACCGGATATCGGTGACGGGGCCGTCGACGAAGAGCGCCCGGACCTCTTTCCAGGCCTTCTGGTCGGTGACGTTGAAGAGGGTGTCGACGAGATCGTGGACTTCCGAGGAATCGGACACGTTGGCGTCCCTACTTCCGTGGAGAGCGGTCGGTGGGGGTCGCAGCCGGAGCCGGCGTATTCGCGGGCGGCTTGAGATCCGGCGCGCCATCGCCGCTGAGGATTCGAGGTTCGCGAACGACGGCGATCCCCGGCGGAACGTCGACGTGAAGATTCTCGAGCGTGTACCGATGATGGATGTACTGGATTTCGTTCTTGGTCGAAATCACGAGCGTGGCGCCGAATCGCCGGGCGACGAACGCCAGCCCCCACTCGGCCGGGGACGTTTCCTTCCAGTTCGGATCCGAGGGGTGATAGCCCTTCGCGCCCCCGGTCGGGACACCGGAGACCTCGATGGACGTCCTCTTCGGCCCGACGACTGCGACCGAGGC
>DATIFW010000161.1:0-6358 GCA_035455045.1 Thermoanaerobaculia bacterium
ATCCGGACCCACGCGCCCGATCTCGATGTCGGAGCGGAAGTAGCTCTCGCCGCGCACGGGGGAGCCCGCGAGACGCCGGAGCATTCCGATCTGGCCGGCGTGCGTCAGCGCGTCGGCCACGGGGCCCTGGAAGAGCTTGTCTTCCGTGAAGCCCTCGGGCAGCGGCGCGCCGGACGCGAGATGCCGGTCGAACGCCTCGAGCGCGGTGAAGAACCGCGCGACTTCCTGATCCCAGGGGAGCTGCGTCGCGTCGTGCCAGACCTGTGCTCCCTTCGCGAGATGGAGCGCCCAGTCGAAGAGATCGCCCATGTGCGCGAGGATCTGCCCGGGCGTGCGCGATCCGGGGGCGACGGAGAAGCTCTCGAAGCCGGGGGGCGCGTCGCGCAGCGCCTTGCCCGCGCGGTAGGCGAGCGTCGCGAGAGCGTGGCGGAGAAGGTCGCGGGCGGAGGTTGGCGCCGGCACGAGGGCAGAGTATGCCAAAGGCGTTCGGGCGCGGACGAGGTGGTCAGCCCCGCTGCCAGGGCCGGAGGATCGAGTACTCCGGCGTGGCCGTCGTCGAGGCACGCGAGGCGGCCACGAGCTTTCGCCGGAGCAGCCGGCGGATCCCGGCCTGCACCGCGCTCTTCGAGAGTCCCGTTTCCTCGGCGAGCTGGCGGTGGCTTCGACGGGTTTTCTCCCTCCGACGGCCTCCCGTGGCGTTCCAGAGCGCGAGATAGACGAGAAACGACGACGCCGACCGGTCGTGACCCACGAGGTCGACCATGAGGGTCTCGAGCACGTAGCGGTCGACGCGGACCGTGAGGTGTTTCACTATAGTAATAGTAACTATAGTCAATACGCGGACCCTTTACAAGCCGAAACGCGTGGCCTAGATTCTCGCGCGAGGAGGATTTCTCATGATCAACCGCCTGAAGTTCGTCAGCATCCCCTGCGACGACCAGGAGCGCGCGCTTTCCTTCTGGCGCGATCGCATGGGGTTCAAGGTCGCGACCGATCAACCGTTCAACGACAAGCAGCGCTGGATCGAGCTGAAGATTCCCGGCGCCGAGACCGAGGTCGTGCTCTTCACGGGGGAAGGAACCAAGGCGGGCGGCTTCTTCAACGGCGCCTTCACGTGCGACAACATCCAGAAGACCTACGAGGAACTGAAGGCGCGGGGAGTGGAGTTCGTCCAGCCGCCGAAGACGGAGCCCTGGGGGACGTCGTCCATCTTCAAGGACTCCGAGGGCAACAGTTTCGTGCTGGGGACGAAGTAAGGGCCGACTCAGCGTCGGCTTTCCGCCCGGTCGGCGATCGCGCGAAGCCACGTGACGCGGAGGAGGGAGCTGCCCGGCAGGATGAACCGCCAGTACGTCGCGAAGCGGCGCGCGGTCACGCGGTCCGTCGCGAAGATGCGCGTCTCGGTCGTCAGGCGACAGGACCCGTCGGGGCGGGGCTCGATCCGGAAGTTCGTCGCCGCTTTCGCGTAGCCGGGGGCGGAGAGCTCCGCAAAGCGGCGGGCCGTCGCGGCGGTGTCTCCCGAAACGGCGATCCGCACGCCGGCCGGCCGGGCCACGAGCGTGCCCAGCACGATCTCGCGGCCGGGCTCGTCGGAGAGCATCACGAAGCCCGACCGCGTCGCCACTTCGAGAATGGGTTTTCCCACGGGAGGGTTCAGGATGTTCTCTTTCTGGCGGCCGAAGAGGCGCGCCGGGTTTCGCAGGAAGGTGAGCGTCCGGAAGAGCAGGATCTCGTCGGCCGGGACGCTCCGGATCGCGTGATCGACGGCCTCGGGCGAGGAGCGGACGAAGCGCTCGTGGAATTCGCCGAACTGGAACTCGGGAACGATGTCGTCGAGGCGGCATTTCTCGCGGACGCTGCGGCGCGGCGCTGGCGGCGGCAGCAGCCAGAGCACGGCGACCACGGTGATCGCTAGGAGCGCGAGGACGATTAAGACGGTCCGCACGGAGGAGATTCTGCTATCGGTGGCCGCATTCGCGGCCCCGCAAAGAGAAACGGCCCTAGTACGCGAGTGTCTTTTTCGCCGCCTCGAGGACCTTCTCGGTGTTCGGGAGGATCGCGCGCTCGAGAATGCGGTTGAAGCCGACGGGGGTGAACGTCGAGCCGACGCGGTCCACCGGGGCGTCGAGAAATGCGAAGAGCTCGGACGCGATGCGCGCGACGAGCTCGCCGCCGAAGCCGCCGTGCACCTTGTCCTCGTGGACGACGAGGACGCGGGACGTCTTTTTCACCGAGGCCGCGATCGCCTCGAAGTCGAGCGGCACGAGCGAGCGCAAGTCGAGCACCTCCACGCTCTTCCCGTCTTTCTCGAGCGCTTCGGCCGCTTCCAGCGCGAAGTGCACGGGCGTGCCGTACGCGAGGATCGTGAGATCGCGGCCTTCGCGGCGGCGCCGGGCCTTTCCGAACGGCACGGCGAACTCCGAAGGAACGCGCGCCCTGGCCTGAGCGGAGTTGTAGAGGAACTTGGGTTCGAGGTAGAGCGTGATCCCCGGGGAGCGCATCGACGTCCTGAGGAGCCCCGCGGCATCGTCCGCGAACGCGGGCACGACGATACGAAGGCCGGGCAGCGTCGTGAGCCAGCCCTCGATGTTCTGCGAATGGTAGAGGCCGCCGCCGATGTACCCGCCCGAGGCGATGCGCACGGTGACGTTCGGAACGAACTTCCCGTTCGTGCGCCAGAGCTCGTGCGACATCTCGACCATCTGCTCGGCCGCGGGCCAGAAGTAGTCGGCGAACTCGGCGCCTTCGACGACGACGCGGATCTTGTCGTTGAGGCGCGAGAAGCCGTCCGCCGTGCCGAGGATGAAGTCCTCCGCGAGGGGGCCGTTGAAGACCCGCTTCGCCCCGAACTCCTGCTGCATGCCCTTCGTGACGTTGAAGATCCCGCCCTTCTCCTTGTAGGCGACGTCCTGCCCCCACAGAAACGTGTCCGGGTTCTCGCGGAACATCTCCTTGAGCGTGCCGTTCAGGGCCTGGATGAACGACATCTCCGTCGTGGGTTTGCCGTCGACGGTTTCGGGGGTGAGCGGCGTCGTCGCGAGGCCGTCGCCTTCGGGCACCCACGGCTCGGCCACGACGTGCTCGAAGATCGAGGCGGGGTCGGGGTCCGGCGCGCGGCGGGCGCGGTCGGCGGACTCCTCGTAGGTCTTCCGGTTCGCGTCCTCGATCGCCGCGATCTCCTCTTCGGAGAACGCGCCTCCTTCGACGAGCACGCGGCGCAGGCGCGCGAGGGGATCCTGCGCTCTCGCGGCGGCGAGCTCCTCGGGCGAGCGGTAGAGCTCGTGCCGGTCGGAGTTCGAGTGCGAGTGGATGCGTACGCACTCGGCGTGTACCAGGGCGCAGCCCGCGCCCGACTTCGCGAACGCCACGGCCTCGCGCATCGCGCGCAGCGAATCGAAGAGATCCTTGCCGTCGCAGTGAAAGATCTTGACGTTCAGGAACCCCGAGAAGTTGTCTGCCGCGAAGGCGTTCGCGGTCTGGTCGCTCTTCGGTACGGCGATGCCGTAGCCGTTGTCCTGCACCACGAAGACGACGGAGAGCTTCTCGCGCGAGGCGCCGTTGACGGCCTCGTAGAAGTAGCCCTCGGACGTGGAGGACTCGCCCACGGAGCAGAAGACGATCGCGTCCGACCCGTAGGTCCTGAGCGCGCGGGCGAGGCCCGTGGCGTGCTGCGCGTGGTTGGACACGCAGGACGAGACGTTCTGAATGTGGATCTCGGGTTTCGCGAAGTGGTTCGACATGTGCCGGCCGCCGGAGGCGACGTCGTCCCGCTTGGACATCCCGTTCAGCAGGATCTCCTCGGTCGAGAGCCCGGCAGAGAGGCAGGTCGTGAGGTCCCGGTAGTAGGGGAAGAGGTAGTCGTGTCCGGGCCGGAACGTGACTCCGAGCGCGACCTGTATGCCGTCGTGACCCGCGCACGGCGCGTGGTACGACCATCCGAGGCCCTGCTTGAGGTAGTTCGGGGCCTTGTCGTCGAGCAGACGGCCGAGATGCATCAGGGCGTACCAGCGCCTCAGCTCGTCCCGGCTCGGGGCGAGTCGCGCGATGGTCGCCGCGGCACCGGACGGCGAAGCGCCCGCGGCTGTCAGGACACCCGGTTCGGCCATTCGACCACTCCTCCAGAAGGGGTTGCTCCGGGGCTCGGGGGGCGCCGTCCGGAGACTAAGTCTCATCTTACCGCTTCGGATAGAATCCGCGGTCCCGCAGCCCTTGGACGCTTTTTTCCGGGGGAATCTCGCTTGGCGGGCCAGGAGAACGATCCGTGCCCCAGACCCTCATCGCCCGGTCCGTCGAAGCCGCCGAATCAGCCGACCGCAAGACCTTCGAGGCAGCCCTCGCGGCCGATGCGGCCACTCCGAGGAAGAAGCTCCTGGAGGGGCAGGTCGTGAACGGCATCATCGCCGGCATCACGCCCGACATCGTGCTCGTCTCGATCGGCGGCAAGTCCGAGGCGCTCATGGACCTCAAGGAGCTCGAAGGCGAGAAGGTGGGCGACCGGATCGAAGCAGTCGTCATCAAGGCCGGCCCGGACGTGCGGCTCTCGCGCAAACTCGCGGTCGGACATCGCACGAAGGCCGAGCTGCGGGCCGCCTCCGAGGCGAAGATCCCCGTCGCGGGGAAGGTCGTGACCCGGAACAAGGGCGGTTTCGAGGTGATGATCGGAGGCGCTCACGGCCTCCGGGCCTTCTGCCCGGTCTCGCAGATCGATCTCGGCCGCCACGAGGAGAGCGCGCTCGCGTCTTACGTGGGGCACACGTACGACTTCCGCATCCTCGAGTACTCCGAGGACGGACGCCGGGTGGTCATCTCGCGTGTCGCACTTCTCCGGGCGGAGCAGGACGAAAAAGCGGCCCTCACGCGCGAGAAGATCGCCGTGGGAGCGATCCTGCCCGGCCGTGTCCGCTCGCTCACCGATTTCGGGGCGTTCGTGGATCTCGGTGGCGTGGACGGACTCGTGCACGTCACGGAAATCTCGCGACGCCGGATCGCGCACCCGAAAGACGTCCTCGCCGTCGGCCAGGAGGTCACGGTCAAGGTGACGAAGCTGGCCGGAGAGGGCAAGCGCATCTCGCTTTCCATGAAGGAGCTCGAGGCCGATCCGTGGCAATCGCTGCCGGAGCGCTTCGCTCCCGGCGCGTCGTTCACGGGCACGGTCGCGAGGCACGCGGATTTCGGCATCTTCGTCGAGGTCGAGCCGGGCGTGGACGGCCTCGTGCACGTCTCGGCGCTGCCCCCCGGTGTCACGCTCAAGGATCCGTCCGTCGCGGACGGCCAGACGGTGCAGGGCTGGGTGAAGGAAGTCGACCCGAAGCAACGCCGCCTGTCGCTGTCGCTTCGCGAGGTCGCGACCTCGAATCCTTGGATCGGCATCCTCGAGCGCCACCCCGAGGGCTCCGTCGCCGTCGGCGAGGTGGAGAGCGTCGCACTGTTCGGCGTATTCGTGCGCCTCGAGCCCGGTCTCACGGGCCTGATTCCGAACTCCGAGTCGGGCGTGCCGCCCGGCACGGTCAGCCGTCACTTCGCTCCGGGCCAGAAGGTCGAGGTGAAGGTCATCGGAGTCGATACCGGCAGAAAACGCATTTCGCTCTCGGCGTCGGGCGCGAAGGCGGAAGCGGACCGCGGCGAGCTGAAGAATTACCGCGAAGAGAGCGCGAAGCGCGAGAAGGCGGCGGCGCCGTCGGTCTCCGGCTTCGGCACGTCTCTTCTCCAGGCGCTGAACAACCCGAAGAAGAAGCAGAAGAGGGCCTGACCGGCGCTCCGAGACCGGCAGCCGCGCGCGGTGCGGCTGCGTGGTAAGGTTCGCACGGCTCTTTTCATCGTCCTCGAGTCCCCTGAAAGTTCACGACCTCCGGGGGGCGAACGTGACGCGCCCGTGTGCGTCACGCGAAGAGGGAAGCGGGTGAAATTCCCGCGCGGCCCCCGCCACTGTGACCGGGGACGCGCCCGGCGAGATCCACTGGCTGCGAGAGATCGGTCCCGAAAGACCGGTTGCGCGGCCGGGAAGGGGCCGGGCGCGGACGATCCGGGAGCCAGGAGACCTGCTCGAGGAACATCGTTTTCGCAACGCCTTCTCCGGGGCTCGGGAAGTCGCGGCGTTCCGGCGCCCTGCCGGAACCCCGCCGCCTTTCCGATGGGAGGGCGGAGCCAGCGGAACGGAGGTGTTCCATGGTGTCCCGTGTCGTTCTTCAGCGGTCGTCGTGCGCCTTCCTCCTGTTCGCACCCGCTCTCCTCGCTCAACCCGCCCCGCCGCCGGCCGCCGCGAGGCTCGCCGCCGACGTCGTCGTCTCGGCCGAGGCCGAGCCTGAATCCGCCGCGTCTCTCGGCGTCGCCGCGACGGTGATCGATGCCGCCGAAATCG
>DATIFW010000162.1:0-4477 GCA_035455045.1 Thermoanaerobaculia bacterium
GAGGTGAAGCAGCTCGCCGCGGTCGGGCTCGCGTGCGACGTCACGATCGAGGCCGACGGGACCCTGAACCTCCGCAGGGTCCTGGGCGCGCCCCCGCCCGCGCCGGAAGCGACTCCTCGGTCCACGTCCTCGGCCGCGGCCGAGCCGGCACCGCCTCCGGCAGCCCCGGCGGCGTCGGGCGGCGGGGAAACCCGCCCCGCGATGCCGATCCGGATCGACGAGATCACGCTGCAGGGCGGGCGAATCGGCCTCGCGGACCACTTCGTGAAGCCGAACTACGCCGCGACGCTCGGGGACCTCGGCGGACGCGTGACCGGCCTGTCGTCGGAGGACGGGACGGTCGCGACGCTCGATCTGCGCGGCAGCCTCGCGAACCACTCGCCCCTCCAGGTGTCGGGCGCGATCAACCCTCTCGCGGCGGCGACGTTCGCGGACGTCAAGGCGAGCTTCCGCGACATCGACCTGCCGGCCTTCACGCCTTATGCGGGAACGTACGCCGGCTACACGATCGCGAGCGGGTCGCTCACGATGGAGGTCGCCTACAAGGTCCAGAATCGAAAGCTGACTGCGTCGAACCGGCTCCTCCTGAACCGCTTCGAGTTCGGCGACAAGGTCGAGAGCAAGGAGGCGACGAAGCTCCCGGTGAAGCTCGCGGTCTCCCTCCTGAAGGACAAGGACGGCGTGATCGACCTCGACCTTCCGTTCGAGGGCTCGCTCGACGACCCGAAGTTCCGGATCGGGAAGATCATCTGGCAGGTCCTCGGGAACCTGATCGCGAAGGCCGCGACGGCACCGTTCGCGCTCCTCGGCAAGCTCTTCGGCGGGAAGGGCGAGGAGTATTCGTTCGTGGACTTCAAGGACGGAGTGCCGTCGCTCGACGAGGCCGCGAAAAAGAAGCTCGACTCTCTCGCGAAGGCCCTCCACGACCGGCCGGGGCTCACGGTCCAGGCCACGGGCCGCTTCTCCGGCGAAAAGGACCTCGAGGGGCTGCGGGCGTTCCGGGTCGAGAGAAAGCTCAAGGCTCAGAAGCTCCCCGAGCTCGCGAGGAAGGGCGCCGCGCCCGCGAGCGTGGACGACGTCACCGTCGAGCCCGCCGAGCGTGAAACGTATCTGAAGAGGGCCTACCGGAAGGAGAAGTTTCCCAAGCCGCGCGCGGCGCTCGGCTTCGCGAAAGACCTCCCGGCAGGCGAGATGGAGAAGCTCATGCTCTCGAGCGAGGCCGTCGGCGACGACGACCTCCGGCAGCTCGCGCTCGCACGCGCGAACGCCGTGAAGGATTACCTCACGGGGCCCGGCGGCGTGGAACCGGCACGCGTCTTCGTCCTCGAGCCGGGACGGGAGGCGGCGGCACCCATGGGCAACGCGCGGCCGAGCCGGGTCGATTTCGCGCTGAAGTAGGCGAGGACCTTCTCCGTGCGCCCCGGGAACCGGCGAAGGCCGCGTTTCCGGCCGCCCGTTCCTATACTGTCTTCATGTGGGAGAGGACGTTCCTCAGGGACCTCGCGGTCGTCCTCTCGGCCTCGTTTCCCGTCCTCTTCGTCTGTCGCCGGCTGAAGCTCCCGCAAGTCGTCGGCTTTCTCCTCACAGGGGTCGCGATCGGGCCGCATGCCCTCGGATGGGTCCGCGACGCGGACCGCGTCGAGTCGATCGCGGAGTTCGGCGTCGCTCTCATCCTCCTCTTCGTCGGCCTCGAGTTCCCGATCCGGCGTCTGAAAGCCCTCGGCCGGACCTCGCTCGTCGGCGGTACGCTCCAGATGGCCCTGACGGCCGCCGGAGGCTACGCGCTCGCACGGCTCTGGGGGAGCGGGCCGAATCAAGCCGTCTTCTTCGGCCTCCTCGTCTCGGTCTCGTCCACGGCGGTCGTCCTCCCGATCCTCAAGCAGCGCGACGAGCTCGCGGCCCCGTATGGCCGCAGGTTTCTCGCCGTCGCCCTCTTCCAGGACCTCGCCGTGATCCCGATCCTCCTCTTTCTGCCCGCCCTGGTCTCCGGGAGCGGGCCGGGGGCCGCCGCCGTCACGGGCCGCGTCGTCCTCGCGATCGCGGGCGTCGCGATTCTCGTCGCCCTCGCTCGGCGCGCCGCCCCGCGCCTCCTCGACGGCGTCGCGCGCATGGGAAGCCGCGAGATCTTCACGGGCGCCGTCGTGGTCTTCGTCCTCGCGATGGTCGCGGCGGGCGAGAAGGCGGGCGTCTCGGCCGCGATGGGAGCCTTCGCCGCGGGGATCGTCCTCGGCGAAAGCGACCACGTCCACGAGGTCGCCGCGACGCTGGCGCCGCTCCACGACCTCCTCTCGAGCCTCTTCTTCGTCTCGATCGGGATGCTCCTCGAGCCCGGTTTCCTCGCGAGGCACCCCGCCGAAGTCGGCGCCGGCGTCGTCGTTCTCGTCGCGATCAAGACGGCCGCGGCGTTCGCTGCGCTGCGTGCCTCGGGCACGGTTCCCCGGACGGCGGTGCGCGCGGCGCTCGCTCTCGCCAACGTGGGCGAGTTCTCGTTCGTCCTCGCGACGACCGGGGTTTCGCTCGCGCTCCTCACGGGTCAGACGCGGCAGATCGTCCTCGCCGCGACCGTGGGAACCCTCGTCCTCGCTCCCTTCCTCGTCGCGGCCGGGCCCGCCCTCGCCGTTCGCCTTCCGGAGGCCGTCGAGGACCCGGGCGAAGAGTCGGAAGCGCCGCTCAAGCAGCACATCGTGGTCGTCGGCGCCGGGCTGAACGGCACGAACGTGGCGCGAGTCCTCCTCGAGACGGGTATTCCGCACGTGCTCGTGGACATCGACCCGGAGCGCGTGGCGGCGGCGCGACACGAAGGGCTTCGCGTCCTTAGGGCCGACGCGACGGGGCTCGAAGGCCTGCGTGCCGCCGGCGCCGAGCGCGCGCTCGCCGTCGTCGTGACGATCCCCGACCCGGACGCCTGCCGGCGCGTCGTGCGCCTCGCGCGGACGCGCAATCCCGACGTGCGGGTCCTCGTGAGGACGCGCTACGTGAAGGAGGTCGAGACGCTCCGCGCGCTCGGCGCCGACGAGGTCATCCCGGAGGAGTTCGAAACTTCCATCGAGCTCGTCGCACGCGTCCTGCGCCTCCTCCACGTGCCCGGAAACGTCGTGGCGACCCAGATCCGCATCCTGCGCGACGAGGCCTACAGGCGGCTGCGCGACCCGCAGTCGAAGGCGGAAGGCGGCCGGCGGCTCTCGGCCCTCGTCGCCGCCGGGACGAGCGAGCTCTTCCTCGTCATGCCCGACACGACTGCGGACGGCCGGCTCCTCTCCGATCTCGACCTCGCGGCCGCTCACGTCGCGGTGCCGGCCGTCCTGCGCGACGGCGTCCCGAACGCGCCGCCGCCGGAGGGTTTTCGCCTCGCCGCGGGGGACACGCTCGTCCTCGTGGGCGCGCACGAGGACCTCGCGCGCGTCCTCACGCGCCTCGAGTGCCGTCCGCGGGTTGAACCCGCCTGACAGCCGCCCGGTCCGCCGGGTTGACTCCCGGCCGTTTCGGGCACACATTGCTTTCGGCCTGGGGGTGGCCCGAGAGGGCCTGAGATCACACCCCGGAACCTGATCCGGTTCGAACCGGCGTAGGAAAAGGCAGAAAGAGCGCCCTGATGACCCTCCTCGAGATCCTGGGTGCCGTGACCGGCGCTCTCGGCGTCTGGCTGACGGCGCGCGAGAACGTGTGGTGCTGGCCCGTGAGCCTCGCCAACGTCGCGATCTACGCGGTCGTCTTCCGCGAGGCGAAGCTGTATGCGGACATGGGCCTTCAGGGCGTCTATTTCGCGCTGTGCCTCTACGGGTGGTGGGCGTGGCTCCACGGGGGAGCGGCGCACGGGCGGCTCGTCGTGTCGCGCGCGCCGCGGGCGGTTCTCGCGGCAGCCGTCCTCTTCGGAGTCGTCTTCGCCGCCGCGCTCGGGACCTTCCTCCGTTCGATGACCGACGCGGCGCTTCCCCTGTGGGACGCGGGAACGACCGGATTCAGCCTCGTCGCGCAATTCCTCCAGACGCGCAAGTGGATCGAGAACTGGCCGATCTGGATCGCGGTGGATACCGTCTACATCGGCATGTACGTTGTGAAGCGCCTCTATCTGACCGCCGGCCTCTACGCGCTCTTCCTCGTCCTCGCGGGAATCGGCCTCGCCGCGTGGCGGCGGAGCCTCGTCGGCGCCGAGACCCCCGCGTGAGCGTGTTGAAGATCGTCCTGACGGGCGGGGAGTGCACGGGCAAGACGACGCTCGCGCGGGCGCTGGCCGAACGCCACGAGACGACCTGGATCCCAGAGGCCGCACGAGAGGCCGCGCTCGCGAAAGCGGGGCTCCTCGGCCCCGAGGACGTCGCCCCGATCGCGCGCGCACACCTCGCCGCCGCGGACGCGGCGCTCGACGAGGCGACCCGACGCGCACGGCCCGCCGTCTTCTTCGACCAGGACCTCCTGTCGACGGTCGTCTACGCGCGTCACTACTACGGCGAGTGCCCGCCCTGGATCGAGCGCCTCG
>DATIFW010000163.1:0-8102 GCA_035455045.1 Thermoanaerobaculia bacterium
CGAGCGCGACGCGCTGGCGCTGGCCGGTCGAGAGGTTCTCGGTGAGCTCCCCGAGGAGCGGCTCGAAGCGCAGGCGCGATGCGAGTGCGCCGACGCGGTCGGCGAGGCGCGTACGCGAGAGGCCGTAAATGGCGCCGAAGAAGCGCAGGTTTTCCTCGACGGTGAGGTCGAGGTAGAGCGAGAACTTCTGGCTCATGTACCCGAGGCGCGCCTTCCAGGCCTCCGTGTCCTTCGCGACGTCGAGGCCGCCGAAGCCCGTCGCCGAGCCCGACGTGGGCTCGAGGAGCCCCGTGAGCATCCGGATCGTCGTGGACTTGCCCGAGCCGTTCGGACCGAGGAACCCGAACACGTTCCCCCGCGGGATCTCGAACGACACGCGGTCGACGGCGGTGAACGTCCCGAACCTCCGCGTGAGGTTCTCGCAGCGGAGGAGGATGTCGGAGGAAGACGAAGAGGAAGAGGAAGAGGAAGATTCCTTAGAAGGGGAAGAGGGGGAGAGAGAAGGAGAAGAGGAGGGGGATATCTTAGAAGGTGAAGAGGGCGCGGGAGGGGGCGGAGCGGGGCGAGTCGACTCGTCGCTCATGCAGCGCTCTCCCGCGACCCTTCGTCGCGCCCTTCGCTGAACAGAACGAATGCGTCTTCCAGCGTCGGCGCCACGCGCCGCACCTTGTCCGCCGGGACCAGGCCGCGCAGCGCATCGATCACTCTGCGTTCTAAGAAATCTTCTTCTTCTCTTTTCCCCTTCTTCGCTTCTCTTCCTCGTACGTGCAGCAATGTCCCGAACAGGGAAATGTCGTCCAGCTCCGGCATCGCGGCGAGGCGCGTGCGCGCCTGGCCGCGCGCGTCCGTCGCGATCTCAACGAGGGGGCGCGGGTAGGCCGCGAGGATCTCCTCGCGAGTCCCGCTGGCCGCGAGCCGGCCCTCGTCGAGGAAGGCGAGGCGCGAGGCGTATTCGGCCTCGTCCATGTAGGGCGTCGAGACGACGATCGTGAGCCCCTCGTGGTGGAGGGCGTTCAGGACCTGCCAGAACTCGCGGCGCGAGACGGGGTCGACGCCCGTCGTCGGCTCGTCGAGGAGGAGGAGAGCCGGACGTGTCAGGAGCGCCGAGACGAGCGCGAGCTTCTGTTTCATGCCGCCCGAGAGCGCGCCCGCGAGGCGCGAGCCGAAGCGGTCGAGGCCGACCCGGGCAAGGAGGTCTTTCGCGCGCGCTTCGCCCTCGACCGGCGGCACGGAGTAAAGCCGCGCTCGCAGCGCGAGGTTCTCGTCGACGGTGAGATCCTCGTACAGCGAGAAGCGCTGCGGCACCATCCCGAACGGCACGTCCTCGCGCGTGACGCGGCCGGACGTCGGCGCGAGAAGACCCGCGACGATCCGAAAGAGCGTCGTCTTGCCGGCGCCGTCGGGCCCGATGAGCGCGAACATCTCGCCGCGCTCGATCTCGAGGTCGATCCCGCGCAGCGCCGGGCGGCCGCCGAAGCTGCGGACGAGCTTCTCGGCGCGAATCACTTCGCCGCGCTCTCCGCCTTCACGTCCACGTCCGCGGGCTGGCCGGGGACGAGCGGCGCGTTCCAACCGGCATCGAGGTCGACCTTCGCCGCGTAGACGAGGTTCACGCGCTCGCGGGGCGTGTCGACCGGCTTCGGCGTGAACTCGGCGTCGGGTGAGATCTCGGTCACCTTCGCGGGGAACGTCCTGCCGGGGAAGGCGTCGACGGTCACCTCGGCGGGGCTCCCGGAGCGCACCCGGCCGAGCTGCGACTCGGGGATGAACGTGCGGACGTAGAGGCGGTCTGCGAACGCCAACGTCACCGCGGGCTGGCCCGTGCCGAGGAGGAGCCCCGGCTCCGCCATGCGGTGGAGGATCACGCCGTCCGCGGGGGCGCGGATCTCCGCCTCGCCGGCGGTCGTCTCGGACTGCTTGAGGACCGTGCGCGCCCGGTCCACGTCCCGCCGCGCCTGCTCCTTCTGCCACGAGCGCGTGCCTTCGCGGAGGAGCAGCAATCGGTCGTTGGCCATTTTTTCGCTCGCCACCGCCCGTTCCATGCTCGTGCGGGCGGTGTCCGTGTCGCGCTGCGTTCCTACTTTCTTAGAAAGGAGGGCCTCCTGGCGCTCCAGCTCTCGTCGTGCGAGTTCCACGGCGGCCTTCTTGTCCGCGACATCCGCCTGAGCTTGTGCGATTTCCGACTCCCGGCTCCCCGCCTGGAGGTCCTGGTACCGCGCCTGGCTGGATTCCAGGCCGCGGCGGTCGCGCTCCACGGCGAGAGCGGTCTCGCCGAGGTCGAGCTTCACGAGAAGGTCGCCGGCCTTCACGCGATCCCCTTCCGTCACCTTCACCTCGACGACGCGCCCGGCGACCTTCGGCGCGAGATCCACGGTGGGCGCTTCGAGACGCCCGTTCAACCTGACGACGTTCGGGTCCTGTTTCGGGCGGCAGGCGGCGGTGACCGCCGTGATCGCGACTGCCGCAACCGCGACGGCCGGGAGGAAGCGAGGGGTCTTGCGCATGTGGGGCGTGAGCCTACCGTTCCGCGGCCGTGCGCGCGAGGGCGGGCGCCCGGGCGGGCTCGGCGCCGGGCTGCCTGCGCAGGCGGCGGACGGCACGGCCGATCGCCTGCTGCGCGTCGTCGAAGAGGGAGTAGGCCACCGGCGTCGCGAGGAGCGTGAGGAGAAGCGCGAGGGTCTGGCCTCCTACGATGACCGACCCGATCGCGCGGTTCGTGCCCGCGCCCGGCCCCGAAGACACGAGGAGCGGCAGCATGCCCGCCACGAACGCGAGGGTCGTCATGAGGATGGGGCGGAGGCGCTCGCGGCTCGCGAGAATGACCGCCGCGTCGCGCTCCATGCCGCGCTCGCGAAGCTGGTTCGCGAACTCGACCTGGAGAATCGAGTTCTTCTTCACGACGCCGAACAGGACGAGGATGCCGAGCGACGTGAAGATGTTGACCGACTGCCCGGCGACGAGGATCGAGAGGAGCGCGAACGGCACCGTGAGCGGGAGGGCGAGGAGGATCGTGATCGGGTGGAGCCAGCTCTCGAACTGTGCCGCCAGGATGAGGTACATGAAGATGAACGAAAGCGCGAAGGCGAGGAGGAAGTTCTGCGCGGCGCGGCCCTGCTCCTTGGAACGGCCGATGAAGCGGTACGTGTAGGACGGGTCGAGCTTCATCGCCTTCGTCTCCTTCACGAGGAGGTCGATCGCGACCTGCGAGGAGTACCCGGGGTTCATATTCGCGAAAATCGTGACCTGGCGCCGCCGGTTCAGGCGCTTGACCTCCGACGGGCCCGTACCCGTGCGGAACGACGTCACGTCCTCGAGGGGAACCGCGCCGAGGCGGTTCGACGGCACGTTGAAGCGGCGGAGGCTCGCCTCGTCGGCGCGGTCGCTCGGCCGGGCGCGGAGGTACACGTCGTACTGCTCGCCGCCGTCGTCGAAGGCGGAGACCTTCTCGCCGCCCACGAGGACGCGCAGGGTCTCGGAAACGTCCGCCACCGAGATGCCGAGGTCCGACGCCTTCGAGCGGGCCACGGTCACGCCGAGCTCGGGCTTGCCGAAGATGAGCGACGAGTCCACGTCCACGATGCCGGGCACCTGCGAGAGCTTCTTGATGAGCGCGTCGGAGATCGCGGCGAGGCGCGTGAGGTCCGGCCCGTTCACGACGAACATGATCTCGGCGTTCTTCTGGCCGGCCGAGAACGCGTTCACGTACGACACGTCCGAACGCAGCTTGGAGTCCGCGAAGTGCGGGAGGACCTGCTTGCGGACGCGGTCCATGACCGTGGTCTGCGCGTCCTTGCGCTTCCTGGCATCCACGAGCTTCACGTAGACGCTCCCGAGGTTCGGGGTTTTCGCGTCGTCGGCGCCGACCGTCAGGAGGGTGTAGTCGACTCCGGGAAGCGCCTTGACCTCTTTCGAGATGCGGTTCCCGATGAGGGCCGTCGCTTCGAGCGACGTGCCCTCGGGCGCCCGGAAGTTCACCTCGAATTGGGACTCGTCGTCGTAGGGAAGGAAGTTCTTCGGGACGATCTTGAAGAGGATCGGGACGGTCAGCAGGGCGCCGAAGCCGACGAGGACGACGGCCCAGCGATGCGCCATGGACCACTTGAGCATCGACGTATACGCCCGGTCGATGTACCGGTAGAACCCGCGGGATTTCGACGTGCCCCCTTCCGACGAGACGGTCTGCGCGCGCGCAGCCGGCAAAGCTCCCGCGCCTCCCTCGCCCTGTTTCCTTCCAAGAGAATCTTCTTCTTCTTCTTTCTTCCTCCTGAGCAGCCGCGCCGAGAGCATCGGCGTCAGCGAGAACGACACGAGCAGCGAGACGAGGATCGCGAACGCCATCGTGAGCCCGAACGAGTTCATGAAGCGCCCGACGATGCCGCCCATGAACGCGACGGGAAGGAACACGGCGACGAGCGAGAGCGTCGTCGCGAGGACGGCGAGGCCGATCTCCTTCGTCGCGTCGATCGCGGCCTGGAACGGCATGACCTTCTTCTCCTCGATGAACCGGAAGATGTTCTCGAGGACGACGATGGCGTCGTCGATGACGATGCCGACCGCGAGCGTGAGCGCGAGAAGCGTGAGGACGTTGAGCGTAAAGCCCATCGCGTACATGAGGCCGTACGTGGAGACGATCGACGTGGGGATCGCGATCGCCGCGATGAGAGTCGAGCGGAGGTTGCCGAGGAAGAGGAGCACGACGAGCGCCGCCAGGAAGCCGCCTGTGACGAGGTGCTCCTGGACGGTATCGACGGCGGCCTTGATGAACTGCGACTGGTCGCGGACGATCTCGGTCGCGTAGCCGGCGGGGAGCTGGGGCGCGATCTCGGCGAGGCGGCCCTTGATCGCGTCGATGACCTGGACCGTGTTCGTGCCCGACTGCTTGCGGATCGACAGGACCACCGCGGGGACGCCGTCCTTGCTCGCGGCGCGCTCGGCGTCCTCTTCGCTGTCCTCCACGGTCGCGACGTCGCCGATGCGAACCGGCAGCCCGTTCCGCTGCGTGACGAAGATCGCCTCGAACTCCTTCGCGTTCGCGACGCGCCCGTAGACGCGGACGGTCGCCTCGTTCGCGCCGCTCTTGAGCGTCCCGCCCGGCAGCTTCACGTTCTGCGTCTGGAGAGCACGCCGCACGTCCACCGCCGTGAGGCCGTAGGCCTTGAGGCGCTCCGTGTCGAGGCGCACGTTGATGCGGCGCGAGCGCCCGCCGAGGATCGTGATCTGGCCGACGCCGTTCACGGACTCGAGCTGCCGGCGCAGGACCTTGTCGGCGAACTCGGTCGTCTCGCGGAGAGTGCGGCTTCCCGCAAGGGAGACGGAGAGGACCGGCGTCGCGTCGGGATCGAGCTTTTCCACGATCGGCTGGTCGATGTCGCGCGGCAGGTCCGCGAGGACGCGGTTCACCTTGTCGCGCACTTCCTGGGCGGCGACGTCCACGTTCTTCTCGAGGATGAACGTGACGAAGACCTGCGAGATGCCTTCGGCCGAGATCGACTGGAGGTCGTCGATGCCCGCGATCGTGTTGATCGACTCCTCGATCTTGTCCGTGACCTCGGTTTCGACCTCCTCCGGGGCCGCTCCTGGGAGCCGCGTGATGACGGCGACGGTGGGGAAGTCGACGCGCGGGTACCGGTCGACGCCGAGACGCGTGTAGCCGACTCCTCCGACGACGACGAGCGCGATGATGAGGACCGACGCGAAAACGGGCCGGCGGACGCAGAGACGGGCGAGTGCCTGCACGGGTTGGTCTCCTTTTTCGCCGGTCAGTTGGCGCGCTGGATCTCGAGGCCGTCCACGAGGCGGCGGTCCGGGCCCACGGCGACGCGTTCGCCCGCCGCGACGCCGGACAGCACCTCGAGGGAGTCGCCGTGGCGCTCTCCGATCGAGACGATGCGCTCGACGACGCGCGACGGCCCGAGGACGAAGACGCGGGAGACGCCCGAATCCGTGACGACGGCGTCCGCCGGCACGAGCAGGGTCTCTTCGCTCTTCGGCAGGGAAACGCGCGCCGTCACGAACAGGCCGGGCTTCAGGACGTGGCGGGGATTCGGGACCATCGCCTCCACGATGAGCGTGCGCGCTTCCGAGCGCAGGGACGGCCCGATGTAGCGGACGGTCGCGTCGAACGTCCGGTCCGGAAAGGACTGCGCGGCGAGCGTGGCCTTCTGGCCGACCTGGACGGAGGACACGGCTGCCTCGGGGATGGCCAGCTCGGCCCGGAGCGGATCGATCTTCACGAGGCCGCAGATGGCCGAGCCCTTCCTGATGTAGGCGCCCGCCGAGATCTTCTTCTCGGTGACGACGCCGGCGAACGGCGCACGAATCGTGCAGTCGGCATGGCCTTTTTCGGCGAGCGCGAGGGAGGCGGCCGCCAGCTCGAGGTCCGTGGCCTTGCGTTGGTCCTCTGCGCGGGCGACGACCTGTCTCCTGCGGAGCTCCGCGTAGCGCTCGACCTCGGCCTTCGCCCACGCGAGGTTCGCGCGCGCCTGGTCCAGCTGCGCCTTGGCCTCCCGGTCGTCGAGCGTCGCGAGAACGGCGCCCTTTTCCACGTAGCTTCCGCGCTCGACGCGGACGCTCGCGACCTGCCCGTCGCGTTCGGCGGCGACGTCGGCGGACTCGTCGGCGGTGAGAGCACCCGTCACCTCGAGAACCCGCGGCAGAACGCGACTCGAGACGGGCGCGCCGTGCACGACGATCGGCGCGGGCGTCGGCCCTGCCGCCGCGTCGTGCACACCCGCCCCGCGCGAGCAGGCGACGGCGGCAAGCGCGGCGAGTCCGGTCGCGAGAATCGGGGCGACTTTCGCTCGGGTCATGTTCACTTTCCCCTTCCGGCCCTGACGGCCGGGACGTCTTCCCGGATCTCGATGAGCCGCTCGTCCAGGAGAGTTCCGCACGCGCGTGCGAAGTCCGTCAGCGCCTTGCGGTAGTCCGTCAGCGCGGCGGTTTCGGTGAGAACGGCCTGCGCGAGCTCGTTCTGGCGCGTGAGGACGAAGAAGTTCGTCGAGAGTCCGACGCCATAGCGCTCCTTTTCGGCGCGGAGCTGCGTCTCGGCCGCGGCGCGCCCGGCCTTCGCCGCGTCGATGCGCTGGGCGGCGGTGTCGAGCGTGAGGACCGCGTTGCGCACGTCGACCGCGACGCGCTGTCTCTGCTGCGCGACCAGGATCTCGGCCTGGCTTCTCTGCGCCTTCGCGATCGCGAGATCCCCCCTCGCCCCGCGGTTGAAGACGGGAACCGAGAGAGAGAGCCCGATCGAGGCGTCGGGAAAACGGCCCTCGCCGACCGTTCCGAACGAACGGCCGAATCCGCCGGCCATCGCGTCTGGCACGACGACCGTCCCCCCCAGGAAACCCGTCTCGGGAGCATTCGGATTGAGACCGCCCGCGAGCCCGCGGCGCGCGTAGCCCGCCACGAGGTCGAGCTGTGGCTTGAGTCGGTCCTTCGCGAAATCCACGTCCACGTCGCGCTCGGCGAGCGACGTCTTCGCCTCGGAGAGCTCGGGCCGGCTGCTCTCGGCCCGGCGGATCGCGTCGGCGAGGTCCACCGGAACGACCGCCGTCTCGGGCGCGTCCACCGGCTCGAGAGTCTGGTTCCACAGAGGATCGCCGCTGTCCTTCAGGATCAGGAGCTTGAGGACGAGCTCGGCGCGGCGCATCTGCTCCTGGGAGGCGTAGAGATCGCCTTTTCGCCGCTCGAGCTCGGCGAGTGGCTGCGCGATGTCGGTCTCCGGAAGCGTGCCGACCTCGATCTTCGACTTCGTGTCCTCACGCTGCTCGCCGGCGAGGCTCACGCTCGCCGCGCGAACCTGGACGTCGCGCCGCGCCGCGACGAGATTCCAGTACGCACGCTCCAGGTTCGCGACGGTGTCCGCGACCGTCCGTTTCAGCGAAGCCGAGCTGCGCTCCTTGTCGAGGCGTGCGATCCGGATCGCGCGGCGGGCCGGATCCACCGAGAGGTTCTGAAGGAGCGGCTGGCGGAAGTCGAGGCCCAGGGAGGAGCTGTACGCGGGGGAGAGCAGGGCGAAGAAGTTGTTCGTGAGGTCGCGCGCTGCCGACGCCGAGAGGCTCACGGCGCCGCCCGTGGGCAGGAGGACTCCGAGGGAGGCGGCT